>DAHVFL010000210.1 GCA_027316975.1 Chloroflexota bacterium
GGATAACTCTACCTATGATATGCGTGTGGCGCTGCCTACCCTTCAGGAATTGATTGCGTTGCCATCGGACGAAAACGACGACGAACTTGTAACATCGGCACCAGCGCGTAGATCAGGGCAGCTTTTGTGCCACCGGTGAACTGCTGCACGCGGTTCATCACCAGCAGTGTGAAGGCTACGTCAATCGTTCCCATTAGCACAACCGGAATCCAGAATGACCACGAAGGCACGAAGAATGTCTGATGCGCGATAGGAATAGCAATGAAGCTGAGCAGCGAGGGTAGTCCAATTTGTATAATTACCAGGTTGGTAGCGTCTGCTCCAGGCGAGAAACGGCTGATAGCGACAACATGTAGAGCGAAGGCAATCGCCGCGCCGAGAATGAGTACCTCGCCAATGCCAATCGACAGCGTAAGCTGGTTGTTGATCGAGAGCAAAAACAGGCCTGCAAAAGATAAGACAATGCCCACGACTGCTCCACGCGCGGCTTTATGCCTCAACAATAAGAACATGAAAACTGGTATAAGTGGCACATTTAAGCCGGTGATGAACCCGGCTTTGCTCACAGTGGTAAACTGCAGGCCAGTGGTTTGCAAACCATACCCCACAAAGAGAAACAGGCCGATAATCAAGCCGTTGCGCAACTCGGCGCCGGTGATGCGTGCCAGTCGCCTGTGAAAGATGAGAGCCAGGGTCAATGCGCCTATGCCATACGCGAAAGCCAGGTAGGTAAACGGCCCGCTCAGCCTGACCACGTATTTGACGACCAGAAAGGTGCTGCCCCAGATCATGGTGATAAAGACCAGCAGCGCATCGTAACGCAATGTGTGGGCAGGCGATGCAGGCGATGCTTTCCGAGCAGCCGTTGTCGCGTTCTTTTGCGTTTCCGTGTTCATTGCCTTTTCAGGTAACATCGCTCTGCCCTTTCCTTATGTATGTCCTACAAATGGAGGAGCCAGCCGTTTCTCCCATTCCGGTGAGTCTATTGGCTCCGTGCTATTATAACCCCAGCGCATGACCGCCAGATCAAACGCGACCATAACAAGTAGTACGATCAGTAGTTCCATGTGCTTGAAGCCCTTCTGGTAAAAGCCGGTCATTACTCTAAACAACCTGCATTTGTGTACGATGAAGCATTACAGGGACAATGAATGCCCGGCGACTGACAATGAGCGCGTTTGCTTTCTTGACTATAGATAACTAACCTGTTAAAATGTATTTGATGGTTATAGTATACCATACGGAGGCTAACCTGTCAATGGTATTTTGATGGTTATTACGTAATGCTGCAAGGTCGTATGAGGAAGGCGACCGCAAGGGCCGCCATGCCTCACATTAAGGGAGATCGTTTATATGGCTGAGATGAACATACCTGTACCGAACTTTGATAACAATCTGGGCAACTGGCTTTGCCTGGACTTTACGCATACGCTACAAGATCGCTATAATTCCGACAGGAACGAGCTGTTACATAGCTATAGCGATTTGTTGGCATGGGGCTTACATATGGGCATCCTGAAAAAGGATGAAGCGCAACAACTATTACGCATAGCAGAACAACATCCTCAAGTGGCCTCAACTCTAGTGAATAACGCGGTGAGTTTGCGGGAGGCAATTCATCGTATCTTTTACACTATCGCGGAAGATTCCACACCGCCACAGGATGATATGGATGTGTTGAATACGCTGCTGGCGCGGGCCATGTCACATGCCTGTATTGTGCCGGAGGGAGATCGCTTTTCGTGGGAGTGGAGCGCGCATAGCGACACGGAGAAGTTGGAGCGCATAAACTGGCTGGTAGTGCGCTCGGCGGCAGACTTGCTGACCTCTGATAAGCTGCATAGTGTGCGCGCCTGCGCCGCAGAAGATTGCCGCTGGCTCTTCCTGGACATCAGCAAGAACCATAGTCGCCGCTGGTGCGACATGGAGACATGCGGCAACCAGGCCAAGGCTCGCAGGCATTATAGCCGTAAGAAAAGTGTGTCCATATAATGAGCGAATTGTGATAGTGCAGTCTGGTCAAATGGCGCGTCCATCAGATTCCCACGATACGTTTCCAGCGCCTGTTCGACGACTCCATGCAATTCCGGCGGCAATATTCGTAATCCCCAGACACCGCCCTCGTCTTTAGAGTAAATATGTTCCTCACGAAGATAAGCCAACACGCGACAGGCGTTCAGCGTGAAATAGACGGGCATTTGTTGTCGTTCGGTGTTCGCATCATTAAAGTCTCCCAGAATCGAGGCAGCATAGATGGCTGGAGGAACAGCAGGAAACACTTCCTGGGTAGGTGTTCCAGAGAGACAGATACCCCTGGCGCGTGTGATGGTGATATGTGCCGCGAGGTCGTTATCATACTTTTGTTCATCGTTCCAGGCGCGCCATGTCCCGTTTGCTAATGCCTGCGTATATTGTTCGCGCCAGCTTTCGCTATAGTGCAGACCGTATGGCAGCGGATGCCGGAAAGGGTGTATATCCTTCTGCACTAAGAAACTGATCTCGATTGGGCAGGATAACAGCGAACACATCAAGAGATATTGCACAATATCCCGTTTGGTTTCGACGGTCATACTATTGTGCGTGACGACCAGCAGATCGATGTCGCTACGCTGCGGGTTGAAGCAGCCCATCGCCAGCGAGCCATGCAGGTAGACGCCAATGAGGTCGTTGCTCAACATTTGTTGCAGCGTGGCAACCAGGTTATCGACCTGGGCGCGTACAGGAGGTTGGGGGCAGGTTGCCCATGAATACTGGCTCATTTTTTATACACGCTTTAGAGCGCTGTCGGGTTTTCTGTTGATACGCCTGTCTCGCAGCTTCTGCCTATTACGCTATTACAAATCCCAACGAAATATATTTCATCCAGTATCAGGCCAGTGCCTCCGCCAACTCCCTCAAAAACAACTCGGCATCGGTAATCAGTCCCGCTGCCTGAAAACTACCTCTATCAGCCAGCTTTGTTACTACCGAGGGGTTGATATCGACGACGACAGTGCGCACAGTGGCGGGGAGCAGGTTGCCGGTGGCGATGGCGTGCAGCATGGATGCCACGATGACGCACATTTCAACGCCGGGCAGAGCCTTGCGCATCGCATTTTGCGCAGCCTGCATGTCGTTGATGACGCCGGGCATAGGGCCATCGTCGCGAATGGAACCGGCCAGCACCATCTTCAAGCCGCGCTTATGCACTTCATAGGTGATGCCCACTTTTAGTAGACCCGACTCTATAGCTTTTTCTACAGAGCCGATGGCGCGAATGGCGTTGATGGCGCGTAAGTGGTTGCGGTGGCCACCCTCTACCTGCTCACCGCTTTGCAGGTTGACGCCCAGCGAAGTACCGAAAAGCGCGGATTCGATGTCATGCGTGATGATAGCGTTCCCGCCAAAGATGACCTGAATATAGTCGCGCCGGATCAGGTCGGCGATATAGCGACCCGCGCCGGTGTGGATGACTGCCGGGCCAAGCACGAAGAGAATCTTGCCCTTACGTATGCGCGTCTCCCGCATTTGTTGCGCGATTTCGTGAATTGCCAGCACCTTCACCTTTTCAGATGAGACGTTGCTTTGCATAAAGGCGAACGCTTCACGGTCGCGAGCGCGCTCGAATGGGATGACACGGATACCGTCGTGGCCGATGACCACCTCGTCGCCAATCTCGACTTCATGCATAGGTTTGACGGAGGCGCGGTTATGGGCGCGATCAATCACCACAGCCACGTCCATTTCGATCTGCTCGACATCAACCCATTGACCACGCAGGCGTACCTGGGTTGGCAGATTGGTGGTCGAGTAAAACTTCGCGGGCAACACTCCCTGCTGCTCAACCTTCGCCGTTTGCGCGTCATTGCCCTGCACCAGCACAGCCCCGAATTGCATAAGCTCGGAAAGGATCAATTCCAGCACTTCATCGTTGGGAGCCTCGACCTTCATACGCGCATAGCTCGGGTCGGTTTTATGCGTTCCAATGCGCATTTCTTCGACGGCGAAGTTACCGCCGCGATCCATGATGGTGTCCCAGACACGCGGCAGCGTCCAGGAGTCGATGATGTGACCGATCAGTTCAATGGTTTCGTTTGACATAACCTGCCTGCTCTCTTTCTTACATAAAAGGACCATACATTGCGAGTTTTACATACTGTTACTTGTTTTTCCCCACCGGACAAGCAGCCTTGAAGGTGCAGGGACGACATTTTTTGGCGACCTGACTTTTCAAGGCCGGGCGCTGCTGTTCGCTACACTTCGCCATTTCGCCGAGTAAGCGGATCACTTTTTTGCGCAGCGCGGGTGTGTATTCAACGGTAAATTCGCAGTCGGCGTAGCGGAGGATGCCATGCGTTGGCGGCAGCTCGAAATAGTCTTCCAGGATCAGACAGTACGCCGCTACCTGTACCATATGATTGCTGAACGGCGCGCTGGCGTCATGCACATTGAGCTTGAGTTCGACAGGTACCGGGCGTCCATCGGGCAACTGCACAACGTAATCAGGTTTGCCCGCCAGGGGGTAATCGCGGGACGTAAGCGCCTCGCCCAGCCCATCCGCGTCCTCGTATACCAGTTTGCCCTCCGGCAAACCGAGCGCGCGCTGCTTTTCCGCGATCAACCGCCCGTGCTGGACGCGCCGCTCGTTCAATCTCAGCATGAGCAGGGCAAGGGCCACCAGCAACAACGCGAGTCCAATTGAAAGCAGCGTGGTGTTGAGCATAGCGCATCCTCACCGTAGCACTATAGCCGCGACGATCAGTAACACGGCCACTATGACAAGCGTGATTATACCGATAGTCAACAGGCGACTGTAGCGACCGGTGCTGACGCCAATCCGCGCCTCTTCTTCAATTTCCGCAACCTCTTCGGCGTGGTCGGCGTGCTGCTGCCGACCCTCGTCAAACGCGCCCGCGCGCAGCAGCAGTTTCTCGATCATATCGTACTCCGGCAGCGCGGTGGCCTGCGAGCCATAGTCGTGTTCCAGTTCGACCAGGCGGGCGAACAGTTCTTCTATATCAGCCGTAGCCAGTGGCTCAAATTGTTCGTGCCACCAGACCAGGGGACAGTATTCAAATTCCGCTATTTCACTCGCCGTGAAGCGGCGTTGTCGGGTGTGTGATGATTGCTGCATTTTCTTTAATCAGTAGCGACACCCCTTGCGGGTGTCCCGTCCAGTACCATGAGCCATTTGGGGACGAATAGACGGGACACCCGCAAGGGGTGTCGCTACTATTACACTAGTGGCGCAGATTCCTGTATACCAGCCAGTCCGAGCGTACCGGCGATACTGGACATGGCTTCGATCACGTTAGCGATATGTTCGTCCAGTTCTATCTCCAGTTCGGCGGCTCCATTCACCAGGTCTTCACGGTTGACGCCAGCCGCGAAGCCTTTGGTTTTCATCTTCTTGCGCACCGACGCGACTTCCAGGCCGAGAATGCTTTTGGTGGGTCGCACCAGGGCAGTCGCTGTTATCATGCCGGTGACTTCATCGCAGGCAAATAAGGCATGAGAAAGCAGGTTATTGCGCGGGTGGGTCGCCACATTTAGATCATTATGCGCCAGGATTGCGTAGGTGATACGCTCGTCATAGCCACTCTCACGCAGCCAACCGGCCAGCACTTGAGTATGTTCGCGCAGATCGGGGTATTCCTCGTAATCGGCATCGTGCAGCAGACCTGTCATAGCCCATAATTCTTCGTCTTCGCCATATTTGCGGGCGTAGAAACGCATGGCAGCTTCCACCGCGTACATGTGTTTGCGCAGATTCTCATTTTGCACATGGGTGGTCATTAAAATGTAGGCATCGTTTCGTGTCGGCAATCTCGGTATCTCCGCTTCAACAAGAATATAGCTTCATGTGTCAGTGACGCCTATTATAGCATATGCCCGGTTTTCTGTATTCCTGGGAATTTTGTCAAAAGAACTAGTGCATTTTGCGAAGTGGTATGGTATACTCTTGTGGCGTTGTAGAGCGTCTTACCGTCCTGCATAGCTTTTGCGCCAGTTATTTTTTCACAGGCCAGTTTAAGCGGCAGCAGAACAAATCGCGCGCTACACGAGAAGTTGTTGGGACACTAATCCAGAAATCGAGAGAAATCATGTCATTGAGTGATCAGACCCTGTCTTGTCGCGATTGCAATCAGGAATTTGTCTTCACCGTTGGTGAGCAGGAATTTTACGCCAGTCATAATCTGACGAATTCTCCAACCCGTTGTCCATCATGCCGCGCTGCGCGTAAGGGACAGTCCGGTGGTGGGTATAGCAGCCGCGGTGGTGAGCGCGAACCTCGCCAGATGTATACCGTTACGTGTTCGAGCTGCGGTAACGAGGCACAGGTACCGTTCCAACCCCGCAGTGAAAAACCTGTGTATTGTAGTGATTGCTATCAGCCGCAGAAGTCTGGCCGAAGTGATGACCGAAGAGCGCGGTGGTAATAACAGATGAGTGAAGTAAAAGTAAATCCAGGAGATTCGTTTGAGCAGGCGCTCAAACGCTTTAACCGCAAAGTCCAGCAAGATGGAGTGCTTTCCGAAGCGCGTCGTCGCACGCACTACGAAAGCCCGCAGGCGCGCCGCAAGCGCAAAGCAGCAGCCCAGCGCCGCAAACAGCGCCGCACCCGCCAGCCCGGCTAGTCCAGCGTTGGCGCTTATCCATCGCGCAAGCCGGCGAAAAAAGCAAAGCGAAAAGGCTACTATCTCAAATCATTAGAGGTTTTTCAGCCCTTCCTGAATGCCAGGGTCGTTGTGTGTGTGAACCCGCTTATCAGGGTCGTCCATTGCGCGGCGAGGGCCTGCGTTTCGGGGCTGGCCGGGTCGATGCCTGCGGCAGTGAGACGTTGCAGTTCGGCGGTGAAGGCGCTCCACTGCTGCGTGGTGCTGTATTATCAAGGTGCGCCGCCTCAGCATCAGGCGTGGCATCGTGGTAGGTATTCTAGGCAGTATTGCCGTGCATCCGCTCACCTGGTTTGTGGCGATGATGTTGGCTCTTCTCAATGGTTCACCTACCGTCGCTGGTGTGCTGATCTTTAATCCTCTGGTGGCCATAGGAAATAGCCTCGTGCTTTCTGTGTTTAGTCTGATCGAAGTCGGGGGCATCACTGTTGTGGTTGGGGGCATTACTGGTGGAGTAATAGCTGGCTTGCAGCTTTGCTCCCATTGTCAAGAACGCTGGAGCGCAGTCCTCTAGCAACTGATGGCCAACCCTTTGGCACATGGCAATTGCAAAAAAAACCATATCCTGGTTGCTACGGTCACATTATGGTGTTAGTCACAGGAATAAAAAAAGGAAGCCGAGCGGGGGGGTAAAGGGCATGGATAGGATCAGTTGTGACTCAGCCGGGTCACAGCGAGATTGCAAGCTCGACTTCCTTATATTCAGTGTACTTGTGAGTACAACAAGCAAGATGTGTATCAAGTCGTATCAGGACGACCTAATCTCCTGGTTATACCCGCCGCCTTCTCGATTTGGGAATAAGCAGGGCCGCCAGTATCATACCTGCTGCCAGGCCACCGAGGTGATCTATAAGGCCGATACCGGCGTTGGTGAAGCCGAAGACCAGGTTCAGGCCAAGCCAGAAGATCCAGTTCGTGATGGCTCCGTTGCCGTAGCTACCGAGAGCGCGGCGATTGACGAAGTAGAAGACGCCAAGCGCGCCGAAGACGCCGAAGATCGCGCCCGATGCCCCGGCTGCCAGGGAATTGGGATTGGCAAAGAAGTAGGTAGCAATTCCGCCAGCAATGCCCGAAAGCAGGTAGATCGCCAGGTAGCGCCACTTGCCATAGAAAACCTCGATGGCAGGTCCGATGAAGAACAGCGAGAGCATGTTCAAGCCGATATGCAGAATGTTGAAGTGCAAAAACATGGCAGTAAAGATGCGCCAGAAATCATTATGTCCCGGAATGGCGGAGCCTACTTGCGCTCCGAAATTATAGAGCACATTCTGGTCAATGCCGCTCAGGCC
>DAHVFL010000211.1 GCA_027316975.1 Chloroflexota bacterium
CGATAAGATCAGCGGCGCTAATGCGTGCTCTTCACCAGGCGCGCAGCAGGCAATCACCAGTGGATGCGCATTGGCAGGAGGCATCGCATGAAGCAGATTGGTCAATAAACCCTGGAAGAAGGCGCTGGCAAAATGCTCTACCGAAACAGTTATGTATCCCTGCTCCCAACGTCGCCCAACCTCCCATAACGCCGGTGTAATCAGTTCGGTACAAACTTGTTCAATGGGGTAGATTGCCAGCGCCGGTGCCATCAACCGGCTGGCCGCAGCTTCGTCTAGTTCGCTGAAGGCATCCAGCAATCGCTCTTGCACGAAACGCAGGTCATAGGTTGCCAGTGAGCTATGCCCATTTTCTTCACCGACAAATTCCTGCCCCTGCTGGAGGTTCGGCTGAGAAGAAGCTGTTTTCTGGAGCTGCTCCTGCTCCCACTCAAGATGGTGAAAAAGAGCAATAGCCTGGCTGATAGCTATTCCTGTATCGACACGCTCCTTGAGCCAGCGAATAGTCGCGATATCACGCTCCGAGTACAGGCGATAGGTATTCCGGGCGCGTTCCGGCGCGAGAATCGTATAGCGGCGTTCCCATGCTCTCAACGTTGGTGCTGCAATCCCCGTCTGCTGTACAACCGCCTTCGTATTGAAGAGAGGCACATCGGAGTACCGCTCCAGATCTGGCAACTCCCTGCTCTTTTCTCGCATACACTCTCTCCCCATGTTTTCTAAGACCCGATCATACATTTTTTGATAGCAGTACATTCTGAATTTTCCACAACCATAGCATAGATTACCAGCAACGTCTATGCTCTTCCTGCTCATCTCCTACTGTTTTTCAGCGCCACTCTTTAAGATGCGCGCGCATCCACACCTGGGTAACATGGGTTAAAAAATTCTCTACCATACCCTTCTTTCCTACATCAAACAAAAAGGTGAGTCCGCACACCTTATCATTACGTATAATGTGTGTTATGTTTTTGTACATAGTTTGTAGATACAACATAAGGTATATTGCTTTGAAAACAAAGAAGGACCGACCGTACAGATATGGCAACACAAATAGCCGAAGCGCCAACCATCCTTGATACTGATTTGACGAAAAGTTGGTATCCTGAATCAATACGTCAGCCGCAGGAACAGATAGAAGTCGATATGGCGTCCGAACAACGTATACTCGTAGCTCGCGCGCTCCAGGGAGATACAGGCGCCTTTGATGATATCTTTGACCGCTATGGCAGTTTGATGCTGCGTACCGCCTACAGCATTGTGCAGGATCGCGACAGCGCGGAGGACATCGTACAGAACTCACTGCTACTGGCATGGCAACATTTGCCTGGCCTGCGTGAAACAGGAGCGTTGCGCCCCTGGCTGATGCGCATCGTCGTCAACCAGTGCATTAGCCTGAAGCGGCGCGTAGCGCGATCTACAGCATATCTGCGTCAATCTTTTTATGACTATGAGACAGAGCAGGCATCGCAAATCGCGGACGATGCCGGGGGTCTCAAGGAGCGCACATGGGACCTGGAGCAAGCCATTTCTCAATTGACACCGAAGCAGCAAATGGTCATTCGCTACCATTACTATCATGGCATGACGTTACCAGAAATATCCCAAAAGTTCCAGATTTCAGAAAACACCCTTAAAAAGCGTCTTCAAGCCGGGCTGAGCCATCTACGCCAGATAGTACGAGCCGCCGAAATGGGCGAAGCTGTATAAAGATAGACCCTTCCTCCCATTTCTATTGACGCGCCGCCGCAACTAGTCCATAATGCTCAGGTACGATTGAAACAATCATTCACACAATCAAACAGGACGTATTCAAGCTATTACGAGTAGTGCAATGAGCAACGAAACCACGCGCGATGAGCGTACCACACCTGGCGCAATTCCCCAGGAGCACATTCTGCGGGGCGTCTATGAAGTTATTGTCGTTGGGGCCGGCCACGCTGGCTGCGAGGCGGCTTTAGCGTCCGCCAGAATGGGCCGCAAAACACTGCTGATCACCATGAACCTGGACAGCGTGGCCCTGATGCCCTGCAATCCTTCCATGGGCGGACCCGCCAAAGGGCATTTAATCAAAGAAATCGACGCCCTCGGCGGCGAAATCGGTCGCAATACCGACCGCACCTTCATCCAGATGCGCCTCCTCAATACCAGCAAAGGCCCCGCAGTGCAGGCATTGCGCGCCCAGTGCGATAAACAGGCCTACCGCCTTGCCATGAAATTCGTGCTGGAAAGCGAACCCAACCTGGAATTGAAACAGGCCACCATCCTCCATCTGCTGAGCGAGCCAGGCCCCGGTGGGCGGCCAGCCATGCGCGGCGTAGTAACCACCAATGGCTGGCAGTACGAGGCAAGATCGGTAATCCTCACCACCGGCACCTTTATCAACGGGCGGCTGGTCGTCGGCGAAAAAACATCGCCCGGCGGACGCGCCGGGGAAGCGCCCGCCCTCGGCATCTCAGACTCGTTACGCGCGCTCGGCCTGGAAGTGCGCCGCTTCAAAACCGGCACTCCCCCGCGCATCGATGCGCGAAGTATCGATTTCAGCAAAACCATTCCGCAACCGGGGAGCCGCGTGCCACTCTACTTCTCACAGGATGTCGCCGCGCGCGAAGATGTACAGCTTCCGGGAACGCGGCCCAATCCCATCTATCCCGTCACCGGCCAAGATCTGCATGGATGGCGACCGCAGTTACCCTGCTACCTCGTGCATACCAACGAGCGTACCCACCAGGTCATTCGCGCTAACTTGCACCGCTCTCCGCTCTATACCGGCATCATCGAGGGCATTGGCCCGCGCTATTGTCCATCTATCGAGGACAAGATCGTGCGTTTCGCCACTAAAGAGCGCCATCAAATTTTTCTCGAGCCAGAGGGCTGGCGCACCGGCGAAGTCTATGTGCAGGGCATGAATACCAGCCTGCCGGAAGATGTGCAGATGGCTATGCTGCGCAGCATTCCCGCCCTGGAACACGTCCAGATGATGCGCGTTGGTTACGCCGTTGAATATGACTTTGTGCCGCCGGAACAACTCCTCTCCACCCTGCAAACCAAAGCGGTAGCGGGACTCTTCCTGGCCGGCCAGATCAACGGCACCTCCGGCTATGAAGAGGCGGCGGCTCAGGGCATCATGGCAGGCATGAACGCCGCGCTGTATGCACGAGGCGAGCCGCCCTTTGTGCTTGGACGCCACGAAGCGTACATCGGCGTGCTCGTCGATGATCTCGTCACGCGCCCGCTCACCGAACCCTATCGCCTGCATACCTCGCGCGCCGAATATCGCCTGCTGCTGCGGCCCGATAGCGCGGATTTACGTCTGAGCGACCATGCCTATCGCTACGGACTGATTGACGATGCTCGCTACCAGCAGGTGATTCGCAAACGCCAACATATCATCCACGCGCTGCAACAGCTTGATACTGTCGTCTTCACCTCATCGCGCATAACGGAACTACACGCCCAGGAACTGGATATGGCCCCGCTGGGTCAGATGTTTACCGCGCGCGAACTCTTGCGCCGGCCCGACGTAACCTATCACAAGGTAGCGCAACTGGCGCAAAGAGCTACTACGACATCAACAAGGCCCGGAGAAGCAAGCCTGCCCGAACTGGACCATGGAACGGCGGAAGAGGTCGAATTACAGGTCAAATACGAGAGTTACGTGCGCAAACAGGAGCAGATCGTACATCGAGCAAAACGCCTCGAAGACCATCTGATCCCGGAAAACCTTGAATATGATGCCGTGCAGCATTTGCGCACTCAGGCTCGCCAGAAGTTACAGCGCACGCGCCCTCGCACAGTAGGGCAGGCATCAAGGGTGGAAGGAGTGACTCCGGCAGATATCGCCATCCTGCTGGTATACATGGAAAAGCTGCGCGCCGCGCCTGGGATACGATAGATCACATAGAAATCACATCTCGACTGGACGGGATACACGCACTTGACAGGAACCTGAGCGAGCGTGTACCATACATATGCAGTAGAACTGCAAAATAGTGTTTTCAATAGAATGTAAAGCCTGGTTGTTAGCGTAACCCCCACGCCAATGACCAGACTTTCAGAGCAAACCTTGTAGTGATAACTCCGCGCCGGTGAAGGCCAGCGCTATGTTATCCCATACACGGGCGCATAGAACGACTCATCAAAGGGGGAATTCAGTGTATATTTTAGTTGTTGACGACGACTTGTTCGCGAATACGCTCATCCACTTTGTGCTCAGCAAAGAAGGCTTCGAGGTCGAGACCACTGATAACCCGCGTGGCGCAATGCAGATGATTCAGAAACGCGAGCCAGACCTTCTCATTGTAGATGTCATGATGCCATATTTGAGTGGCTTTGAGTTTGCCGAAAAACTGCGCGAAGCGGATTATGACATCCCCTTTATTTTTATGACGGCGCAGGATGCGCTTGAATCCAAGTTGCTGGGTTTCCAGATCGGCGCGGATGATTATATTTGCAAGCCATTTATTCACCAGGAGCTGGTAGCGCGCGTTCAGGCCGTCATGCGCCGCATCAAGAAATATAACAAAGTTGGCAACCAGAGTATTCGTTGCGGGCAAATCGAGTTAATCCCAGGCGATTTAAAAGTGGTAATGCCCGGACATGCCGATATCACACTGACGCCCACGGAGATGCACGTCTTACGGGTACTCATGGCCTCCCCCGGGCAGGTTGTCAACCGCGACAAACTGCTTTCAGAGGTGTGGAACGACAATGAGAACAATAGCAATATCGTAGATGTGTACGTCCGTCGTCTCCGTATGAAGCTCGAAGCGGATGCCGATAGGCCGCGACATATCACCTCAGTACGTGGCGTAGGATACAAATTTCTGGGAAAATAGAGGCGAGCAATGCGCAAACCAGTCCAATCACAAACACAGGTAGAAGAGGCTGTAGCAACACCGGCGCAGGCTCCACCAGCAACAGGCGAGATCAGCTACTCACGGGAACAGTTGGAGCCATTGTTCGAGCACGCCGCGAGTGCTCTTGTGGTTATCGACGAACAGTTCCAGGTCCTCGATTCTAATGTCACCGGTTGTGAAAAGTTAGGCTGGACACATCCATCGATCGTCGGTCAGCATTGCAGCAAGGTGTTGGGGTGCATGAATCTCAATCGCATGATGCTATGTGGCACTTCGAGCTGTCCACTGACGCGCGTCTTACAGAAAAATGTGCCGATTCCCAACGAAGAGTTGATTTGTGGAACGTTACCGGATCATACCGATGAGTACGCCGTCAGCGTTACTCCCATCAAGGCCGAAGGCCGGCGCATCGTCGTATTCAGCGCGCGCGAGGTTTCCTCGCTCAAAGTTGCCAACAGAGTGCGCTCCAATTTTGTTTCCATGGTTTCGCACGAACTGCGCACTCCCCTGAACTCAGTGCATGGCTTCATCGATTTGTTGATGCAGGGACACATGGGCGAGTTGACGCAGGAGCAGAAAACCTACCTCGGCTACACGCAAGAAGGCGTGCAGCAGCTCGTTTCCATCGTCGAAGATATCCTGCTGATGACCCGTTCAGATTCCGGCCAGTTTGAGATCAAGCCAGAGAAAGTGAATTTCCTCAACCTGGCAAATCAGGTGCTGCGCAATCTGCAACCTCAAGCCTTCAAAGCATCTGTTATTCTCAATAAAGATATCTTCTCTCCCTCGCCTCTGCTCTATGTTGACCCTCAACGCATGAAGCAGGTGCTCAACAACCTCGTCGTCAATGCCATTAAATTTACACCGCCCGGCGGTTCGGTCACGTTGCGCGCTCGCCCCTACAATCAGGATTTTGTAATGATCTCAGTCCTCGATACCGGCTATGGCATTCCACCGGAAGACCGCAACCACGTTTTTGAACGCTTCTACCAGTCGAACCATGCCCTGCAATCTCGCATGGGCGGCTACGGCCTTGGCCTGCCAATCGCCCGCCTCATCGTCGAGCAGCACGGCGGCGTCATCGATTTCGATTCCACCATCAATCAAGGAACCACCTTCTATTTCACCGCCCCCTCTATAACAAAGTAAAATAACCCCCCATCTCCGTAGGGACGCGGGTGGTGCGGACGCGGTGAAGGGACCCTTGTGGGCGTCCTCGTCCCCTATCATCACATGTTTGAAGCATCTCGTACAAGCCCCCGCCCGTCATGTCATCCTGAGCGCAGCGAAGGATCTGCGCGCTGCCCATCAAGAAAACCTTCGCTGCCAACTGCATCGGGTAATCGTACTCACAGAACGCCGGCACCCCGTCCCGTAGGGACAAGGGGCGGATGCCGGAACGGGCGGGGGCCTTGTGCTTGTCCTCGTCGCAACACGCTTCGCCTGGGTTTCATGAGGCCGCCTGGTCATACCCCCTTGGTCCCTACAAAACGCAGACACGCTTCCATCCCCGCATTCATTCGTATAGGGTACGGGCGGGGCTTCGCCGCTCTTGCGGCCCTCCCGCCCTGGTCGCGTATGTCCCCACCCTGTAAGCCTCCCTTAGGAGAACAGCGTTCGCTGCTGTTCTCCATCCGGTTCGCGCCAATCATTTTGCTTTGAGAGCTTATCGGCCTGGCGCGTCGGCTCCGGCAATCGATAGCCCCTGGCGCATTGCAGCACAAAGCGGATACTGCTTTCCAGGCCAATGCGATGCCCCAACGAAATGATCATGGGCTTCACCCGCGTGCGGGTGCGTACCGCCGCCCCAATAGTCTCGCCGCGATACTTCAACGGCAGCCACGCCCCCACTTCCTTGCTCAATTCCGATTCTTCATAGTGGCCGGTCAGGATAGATTTAGCGCAGCCGATGGTAGGCACATCGAGCCACAGGCCCAGGTGCGCGCCAATGCCCAGGCGGCGCGGGTGCGCGATGCCCTGTCCATCCACCATTACCAGGTCGGGCTGCTGCTTCAATTGCGCGAATGCGCCAAGAATACAGGGGATTTCACGAAACGAAAGCAAACCCGGAATATACTCCATACGTATCGGCTCTTCATACACATGCTTCTCCAGTATCTCCAACGCTGGAAAGGAGAGCAGCGCCACGGCAGCCCGCGCCATGCCATTCCGCTCGTTAATCGCCATATCTACACCCGCGATAGTATGCACCTCCCCAAAGCGGTCTTCGCGAATGATACGCCGCGCCAGTTCCTTTTGCAGGGCAACCGCCTGCGCCGCAGTGAGATCCCACTCGTGTAATGGTTCTTGTACCATCGTTTCTAGCGCGCCTCCGCCACAAAAATCATACGCGGGCTATCATGCTCGTACTGGCTCAGATCATAGTTGCCATACACATCCTTGACCATAAAACCGGCCTGTTCGAGCAGCAGTTCCGCCTCGTTGCGCTCAAACAGGTACAATTGTGTCCGCGTAATAGTGCGCCGCACAGCCTCGCCCTGCTTATGCATATCATAAAAATGCGTCAGGTCGAGCAGGTGCATGGTGGAAGACGATGCCGGGCTGACAAAGTGCGTAATCATGCTGCCATCTTCCGTCTGCCACGTCCCCTGGTGCAGCATTTGCCCGCCCATGCTCTCCATATAACGCGCATCCTCATTGCTGATGTCCAGAATGAAGCTGCCACTGGCAGTCAGGTGCGCGCGTATAGCCGCCAAGGCCTGCTGCTGCGCCTTGCGCGTGACCATATGCCCGAACGAGCCAAGCGCGATAAACGCCATATGGAACTTCTTCCCCAGCTGCAACGTGCGCATATCCTGCTGCGCCAGCGTGCAACGCGCAGCAACATCTTCTGTCTCAAGCGCGACACGCGCCAGGTCAAGCATTCTGGCGGACGTATCAACACCCGTGATTTCATAGCCCGCGCGCGCCAGTGGCAAAAGCAACCGCCCGCTGCCGCAGGCCAATTCGAGCAGCGGCCCACCGCGCAGCTCCGCGAAATTCATATACAGGTCTAC
>DAHVFL010000212.1 GCA_027316975.1 Chloroflexota bacterium
GGCCGAAATGATATAGGGGTATGTGGAGCCGACCGCAGCCTGGGTCGCTTCCTGTATGTTTCCGTATTTGTTTCGCACGTCATTTTGCAGGGTTGTGAGCCGGCTGGCAAGGTCTGTAAACTGGTTATAGACGACGTGTGAAGTATCCAGGCTATAATCCCACATCAGTTCATAGGCGCTGGTAGAGAAAACTGCTTTTGCATGTAATTTTAGGGAGAGTTGATCGAGCATCGTCAAGAACGAACTGGTGGGCACGAGGAAGGTAGATGCGCTTGACTCATTGCCAGGGATAGGTTGAAATGTGTTGCCGTGCCATAGATAGTCATTGACGGAGGTAGCCTTAAAAAATCCCACGATGCGTACCTTCAGCGTATACGTGGCGAACGTATAGGTATATATGTCTGCCGGTCGAGTCGCGTATGGGAATTGTACTGTTACCGTAGCGCCAACTTTGATTTGCAGGTCGCGAGCTGTTGGCGCGGTGATGAGCGCTTCAATTACGCTGGCATTTGCCTGGGGAAGTCGCCCTGCCAGCAAATTGAGGTGCGAAGCGGCCTCATTCATCGACAGCGCGAAGAATTTTAGCGGATTGTAGCTTTTAGGAGAATCGGGTTGTTTAAGTGTAAAGCCTGCCTGTTGGACAGAGAAGAGCGCGGGCCGATTCACATACCTTCCAGTGCGCGCCCGAACATAGGGATCGAGTTGTTTTTCGACGCTCTGCACGACGGAGGATGACAGGCCCAGTGTAGAAGTATCGAGAGTGAACTGAGAACCACTGGATGTTGCGTTCAACGTCGTTTGTAAACCCGCCGTCGTCATGACTGCTGAGAAAAGGGGAATAGAACAGACCATGACGATAGCAGCGATTATCCCGATACCCGTTGTTACCAGCAAGAACCATGTACGGCGAGCCTGCCCAAAGGCGAGTGTCATGTAAGTGAAGCCAGCGCGTTGCGACTTTGCGCGGGTTGGCCTTTCGCGGCTCATCGCTGTTTCTTCTCGCACTACGTGAAGGGGCGATTGCTCCTCGTCAAGCCGGAGCATGGGACTCAAAGAAGGTCGTAAGGCCACCCACGCCATGATCGTCACAGCCGCACTACAGAGGATTACCAGTCCGGCGAATGCTATGCCGAGCGACCAGGGGAAGACGATCTGTGCTGGTATGATCTGCTGGATGGTATAAAATGTGTCGCTGCCAACAACGCCAGGCGCGACAGGCAGCGTTGAAAGAGCCAGTGTGGGTACAACCGTTAGCGCGAGCAATATGCCAGAGCCAACGCCAGCTACAAGCGCAATGAGATAGACCAGCCCTTGCTCACACGCCATGATGCCAACGACCTGGCGCTGGGACGCGCCGAGCGCGCGCAACACGACGAATTGGCTCAGGCGGGTACGCACGCTCAACCACGACGCCAGCAGGTCTCCTACCAAAGCCAGAAGTAGTATCGCTATCACACCGACTGCCAGCATGATAATGAGATTGAGGTAGAGCGGGTCGCCCTGGTTGCTCTTGAGGAGCGCGCGATAATCGTTCAAGTTTTCCAGGTACATATCTGACGACTGAAGTACGCTCCGTACATGCGCGAGCGCTGCCGGAGTATCGGATGTGCGTAGCCAAACGTAATTGGCAGGAGCTTGAAATCCAAATTGACTCGACTCGATGGCCGCGAAGGTCTGATAATCGACAATCATATTGCCCGACTGTTGAGTGGCGGCAAGATCATTATTAGTGAGCGTTGGGATGAATTGCACTTCAGCCACGGCCATGTAACGGATATTGTACGTAAGTGCAGTCCCTTCATGCGCAAAGAACGTTGCTCCAACGCGCAAGCCGAGATTGTTCCATGTATAGGCATCTACCAGCGCGGGGATCACGCCCTGCTTAATGGCCGACTTCCTCCCGGCTACCAATTGCGCCAGGAGCGCGTTAAGCGATTGGGATGAGTTCTGCTCGTTCCAGAAAGCGACCTGCGTAAATGTGGCGGGATCGATGGCGCGCACCTGTAAAGGGAAAAGGTTAGAACTCTGTCCTACCGTATCTGCTCTGACAAAACCGGCGGATGCAGCCAGCACCCCTGGAATAGTGCGATAGCGATCAGTTTCTCTAGCTGCAGGCAATTGTGGAGCAGTGAAAGGAACGCTGCCGCTGAAATCTGCCCCGGCCTGATATGCCGTGATATCCGCAGCTCGCTGCGCCTGAGAAGCTGAAAAAATCAGGGTAAATATGGCGAAGGCTGTGGCTAATGCGAGCAGCATAATCATACGCACCGATTGACGGGGCGAACGGGATACCTGCGTTAAAGACAACATGGGAACCGCGCTTCGTCCGCGCGCAAGCAAGCGCGATGCTATGCGCAGGAAAAGTGGCGAGAAGCGCAGGAAAAGCAGGACAGCGCCCAGCAGCAGAAAGACCGGCGCGATTAACGCGATGGGTGCGGAAACAACCGCTTGCGTGCGGGTATCGAGCAATCCGCCAATATCGGTCAGGTACACCGCTACCCCGTAACCGGTGAACGCGATAATTACTGTCACAAGGTCGAGGTTGAGTCGTTGCCAGAGCGGACGCGCCGCAGAATGTGCGCTTTCTCGACGCAGGGCCAGGGCATGTATACGTGAGGCGCGCAACAACGCAGCAGCCAGCACAAGCACGATCACACCTATCATCACCAGAGCATACCATTTCATATTCGATATGGCAGCCAACGGATCATTCGAGATGGTCTTGAGCGCGCTCTGGCTGGTTGCCGGTAGTATGTTGCCAGCAAGCGAAACAACTATTGCATAGGCCAGCAGCGGCCCGGCCATAAGCGCGAAAAAACACAGCGCCAGGCCCTGCGTGAAGTGCGAGCCAAAGATCTGAGCGGTGCTCGCGCCGCGGCTGCGCATCATAGCAATTGTACCGGCCTGACGCTCGACCAGCATTTCTATCATGACAATGACAAAAAATAAGAGCAGGCAAATGATCTGTATGGTCAAAATGGTGATGGGAACGCTGGCTACAGCGATACGGCTGCGCAAGCTCTCAAGCGAACCAGGGCTGGCCGTATTACGTAATACGGGGCTTTCGAGATAAAACTGCTGCGCAATTGAGTTTGGGGAACTTAGAATGAGGCTATTGAACTGATTGACTCCTTCTTGCGTGGTAGTAAGCTGATTGATGAGATCATCGAGGCGATCTAGCGTGACACGCGATGGGTCCAGGTAGTAATACCACTGTAGAATGGCATAATATCCCTCGAGAAAGTAAACTGCGTTGGCTGAATAAGGCGCTGCGCTTTTGTCGAGGGCTGCTAATACGGCCTGATTGGAAGCGATAGCCGCATAATGCCAGCGCGTATCTTGAGCGACACGCTGGAAGTCCTCCCCGTGCCAGAAGGGGTCGTTGGTTTTCACCGCAAAAAGGCCAACCACGACCAGTCTCATGCGCTGGCAGTATGAGTGCGGGGATGAAGGGGAGCTATCAGCTTTACCGGGGACGATGGAACAGAGTGATTGCTGAAGGGCGGCTGAACTGCTGCCCCTCGCGGGAATAGTTGAAAAGTTGGACACTACCGTAATCACGCTGCCAACCTGGACATGTAAGTTGTTTGCGGTGGCGGTTGTAAGCGCGATTTCAATGACTCCCGGACTAACGCTTCTCGGCAATCGCCCCTGTGCAAGCACAAGGTGAGAAGCTGTTGCGTCTATCGAATTTCCATAGAGTCGCAAGGGTGTACGAAGTTGCTCTTCTTCAGGCGAGATGATGTTCAACTCTGGAGTCTGGATTTCAAGACGCGGTTGACCTTGTAGATATGGAGTGAGATTTTGAAAAGCGGAATTGATTTGCTGGTTGATTCCGTCCAATGTTTGCGAAGATAAGCCGATGGCCTGTGTATGCAGCTTTAATTCGGCTGCCGGGGGAGAGGCTGTGAGGGTATCGCGTAGTCCGGCAGTTTGAAGCACTACTGTGAGAAGAGGTAAGATGGACACCAGCGTGACGGCGGCGATCATCCCTGTTGCCGTCATCAGTAGCAAAAACCAGTGCTGTCGCCAACGCCACAACGCGAGAGATATGACCGATGTCAGGCTGCGCATAGCGCCAGGCTGCCGCGAAGACGATGAATTATTCATCTTTACCTCATTAATTTGACGTGCATTGCCCGAGCAAAAATATGGTGTATGGTAGTAATTCACGCGATTATAACACAGGCGTTGGTAAAAGACGATGGGATGGTATTTCTAATCGCCGCCAGGCAAATCGACGGGCAACCCCTCCAATTGCATAATTTTAAGCGCGTTAGTGGTCGGGCATGGCCCATCACGCAGCGTGTAATCGAATTCCATGTGTCCATCAATGACATCTTCGCGGAAGTGGTAATTTTTGATGGCAGGTAGACGGGTCTCCAGCTTCACCAGTTCCAAATCATGGGTCGTGATCACCCCCAGGCAGTTGCGCCCGGCCAACGCGGATATATACGACTCGCTGCCTATCAGCCGTTCGCGGTTATTAGTTCCCTTAAAAATCTCGTCTACCAGGAAGAACAGTGGCATTTCCTGTCGCTGCTCGCCCGACTCGATGGCGTCTAACAAGGCTTTCAAGCGCCTGACCTCGGCGTAGAAATAGGAATAGCCATCGGTAACGGAGTCGCTGATTTTAATGCAGGTGAAAAGCCGGAACAGGGGTGTTTGGAAGTAGCTGGCATTAACAGGGCCACCCGCGTAAGCCAGGCAGAGACTGATGCCCAGCGTGCGCAAAAAAGTGCTTTTGCCCGACATGTTGGAGCCGGTAATAATGGCGATTTCTCCTGTGTCCGGCATAGAGAAGTCGTTCACCACTTTTTGCCCTGGTGGAATAAGCGGATGTCCCAACCCTTTTGCTTCCAGGACGGACCGTTCATCGTGTGTGTAATGCTCCGTTACTTGCGGCAAGGTATATTCGGGGTTGAGATAAGCAAAGGTTGCCAGCGAATGCAACGCCTCAAGCTCGAACCAGGTATCAAGCCAGAGCGGCAGGCGACCGACTATCTGATCTCTGTACTGGTTGAAGCGATAGGCGAAATAGAAGTCCCAGGGAACCAGCGCGTTGACGACGACCCACAACAGCATGTTCTTTTGCAGAGATGCCGCCGCCGCCACCCGTGACACTTTGTTCAGCAGTATAGACGGTTTCAAGGCCTGTTCAGCGAAAAAAGGCTGGCATAATGCTTTCAGCTGTGTATGTCCACCGTATCGATAGGATTCCAGGTACTCAAAAATCGCGCTGAGGTGTACAAAGCTGTCAGCGATGAAATTGGCATCTTCAAATGTGTCGCCGCGCTGGTTTTTGGTTGCGAACAGGTAGAGGATAGTCAGCAGTAGCGCGAGAACCCAGTACTGTGGGATGAGCGCAAAGAGATTGAGCACAAACAGTGTGACGGCGCTGATGGATAAGACCAGTGAAAGTAAAAGCAGTGGCAGGAGCGATGGGGTTGAGTGACGCTCACTCAGCCAGTTGAGCAGTCGTTTCCCTTCCCATAATTGACCCTGGTTACGCGCAGCTACCAGAGATTTCATGGATACCCGGTCGCGAAATAAAGTGAGCGGGGCAAGCTCTGAAATGAGCGCCTGTCTCTTCTGTATGATGCGCGCATCCGGTGCGGTCGCGAGCAGCCATGCGCGCAGGCGCTGACTCCCTTCGGCAGAACTGGCCGTATCGAGCAACTGGTGCAGGGAATGTCTGCCTGTGATATCAAGGTCGATTTCAAAGGGATGCTCCTGGCGCGCGTCATGAAAACGGGCTGGCGGAATATGCTCCCAATCCAGACGTATACGCGCCACCTGCGTAAGCTTGATGCGCAGCAAGATGCCGTGCCGCTTGATGCTCCGATCAAGGCGCTGGTGAAAATAGACCGCGATGCTGAAAATAACGATAGTCACTGCCGCGCATGTTATGAGGAGCCACCAGCCTACCAGCACATAGGCCAGGACACTCAAGAGCGCGCCGCCAAAGAAAATGCCCACGCGCGTCCAACCGAGACGATTACTGCGGCCATCCAGAGAGTGCAAACGACGCTGCAAGCGCTGAATCTGCCGCTCTATGGCTTTTAAACGTGTCTGTTTTTCGTTCAACTGGTCTTCTTTTCTTCTTCACTGTTTTTTGCATATTATAGTTCCAAAAAAGCCAGTGCGCTACTATACAGCCAGTGAGGTGAGATGATCTAACGGAACCCATCCACTTTCCCCTTGCTGGTTCGTACACCACAGTCACCCACTTTCCTCCTGATGAGCAACCAACTCCTCTCCGACGGCGACTGTGAGTTCTCTGGCTGTAATCGACACTCTCTTCGTTCTCTGGATTCATACGATCTCCTTCCGGTAACTGGTTGGCTGTGCCGGTTAGTGAGTCTTGCCCCTGCGCGCTAACTCTTCCAGGTACTCTGCCATCACTGCCTTATGTTCGGGCGAGCTCAGGCAATCTTCCTCGGCGTCCACCATCTCATTCAGCAGGCTTTCAAAATCCTGTGTGAAAGCCTGGTCTATCTGGCGTTTGGTGTGCTTCAGGGCGGTGAAGGGGATCGCCAGCAGTTCGTTTGCCATTGCCAGGGCGCGCTGCTCCAGCAGTTCGGGCTGGCACACCTCGGCCAGCAGGTCCATCGCTAACCCCTCTTGAGCGGAGAAGCGGCGACCGAGGAAACAGAGCCGTTTTGCCGGGCCTGCGCCGATGATATGCGCGAGACGCATCGGCCCCAGCGCGGCTACCAGCCCTTCGCGCACGGCGGGAATACTGAGAATAGCATCGCTGCTGGCTATGCGCAGGTCGCAGGCCAGCGCGACTTGCAGGCCACCGCCCAGGCAATAGCCCTGGATGGCGGCGATGGTGACGGCGTCGAGGGTTGCCAGCGTACTGACGCCTTTTTCCCAGGTGGCAAACCAATCGCGGGTCAGCTTGCCCTTTGCCAGCTCTTTGGTATCGAGTCCGCTGCAAAAGGCGCGTCCCTCGCCGCTCACAATCACCACATGTATTTCGCTACTCTGCGCCAGGTAGGACGTAGCGGTCACAAGGTCCTGCACCCATGCCAGGTTAGCGGCATTGAGCGCGTCGGGGCGATTGAGTCGCAGGCGCGCCAGGTGTTCGTTCACTTCGCAGCGCATCGTCTCAAGCTCAAGTGTTTCCATGCATGCCTCTCCTGGAAATTTCGAGTTTGGTGGTTCGGAAGTATTTCAGCGTTCGTTGTTCTACGGCGTAATGGCGATGACGCGCAAAGGGCTACCTGAGCCGTTGACGATCTTGAGCGGGGCAGCTATCACGATTGCGCCGGTGGCTGGCAATAGATGCAGGTTCATCAAGCTGGTCAGGCCAAATCTGCCCGCGCCATGCATGAATGTATGGCTGGGAAAAGCCGGATCGAAGCCGCCCGCTTGCCCGGCATCCGTGCCAACGGTTTCGACGCCTACGCCCAGAATGTCGCGCTCTTTTGCCAGGAATGCTGAACAGGATGGATGGAAACCGGGTGAATGCGATGCGCCATCGGCAGAAATGCCCAGAAACTCCTCGCGTCCCTGGTGTTTGCTCCAACCAGTGCGCACCAGCAGCCACGCGCCTGCCGGCAAGCGGCCATGCTCGCTCTCCCACTGCTCCACGCGCTCAATGGTTAGCAGGAAGTCCGGGTTCTGCGCCACGCCGGCGGTAACGTCGATCACGCAGGCCGGACCCACGAACTTGCGAACCGGAATGGTGTCGGTGGCATTGTTGGGCAAATCTTTGCCCGTGATCCAGTGGATAGGCGCGTCAAAGTGCGTCCCTGTATGCTCGCCCAGGTTCAACACATTCCAGTACCAGGCAGGACCGCGACTATCGTAACGCGAAATTTCACTGAGCGTCAGTCCAGGCGAAGGCGCAAATATGGGCGGGAG
>DAHVFL010000213.1 GCA_027316975.1 Chloroflexota bacterium
CTCCCATCGTCACCTTCCCTGCATTGACCGGCGTCATATCGAGCAGCGCGCGTAGCAGTGTAGTTTTCCCCGCGCCGTTCAAGCCGATCACAACCAGGCGTTGTCCGCGCTCGACCTGAAAGGTAATAGTGGAAAAAATTTCCCGCGCCGCATAGCTTTTACTCAACTTATCGGCGCGTAGCACGCTCTGAGCGCTCACATGCCGCACCGGAAAATCAATCTTAATGCGACGGCTGGTCTGCGGGATATGCGGCTTGCTCTGCTCCAACACCGCCACGCGCTTATCCACATTGATGCGCTGGCTGACCCGCGATGCTCCATAACCGCGCAACTTCTCCGATGTTTTGCGCAGTCGTGCTATCTCACGTTCCTGCTGCGCCTTCGTGCGCTCCATCAAGGCCAGCGCGTCGCCCGTCACCGTCAGGTAGTTAGAGTACGTTCCTCGATATTCTTCAAGCTTATGCGTAAACTCATTCAGCCGCAGCACCTTGTTGATGCTGTGGTCGAGCAAATCCAGATCGTGCGAAATGATTAATAGCGCCCCGCGATAGTCTTCCAGAAAGTCCATCAACCAGCTCGTTGCCTCCACATCAAGGAAGTTGGTCGGCTCGTCGAGCAACAGCAACTCTGGCCCCTGGAAAAGCAGCCGCGCCAGCGCCAGCTTCGTCTTTTGACCACCACTAAGCGTACTGACAAAACGCTCCAGCGTCACGCCACCCAGGTTCAGACCAGCAATCAACTGTTCCGCCCGCGCATCCGCCTCGTAGTACCCCAGACGTTCAAGCGTCTCCTGCGTCTCTTCAAAGCGTTCCAGCAGCAGCGCCATATCGCCATTGGTCGCCTCACCAAGCTGGTGAGAAAGTTCCTCAAAGCTCGAAATAGCCGCGTCCAGACCAATGCTATTGAACATGTAGTCTCGTACCGTGCTGCCCTCGGCCACAAAGGTCTCGTGCGCCACATCCTGCGAAAGGTAGCCGTAAGAGCGTGGCCGCAAAACCTTGCCGCCATCGGCTTCCTGCAACCCGGCAATAATCTTCAAAAGCGAGCTTTTACCCGCGCCATTCACACCGATCAAACCGGCTTTTTCCCCCGGAGCCACCGTAAACGACACGGTATCCAGAATAAGACGCGGACCATAAGACAGGCGAATACTATTAACTTGCAACATAAAAAATGTATCCTTTGAAATGATGTGCGGTTGAAACATACCAAATGTCGCGGAACAGGCAACAACGAAAACAGCAATGCCTGGCGACCCAAATCACGGAAATCGAGGGAGGAGAGGAACGTTGGAGATGCAATCAAGATCAATATTCAAATCACCATTTACAGATCAATAGAGGTTCTGCAAATGGATGCATCAATCAATATGTGCCACTTCCTACCCGTGTAAGTCCGGCGGAACTACCTACACGGGTGAGCAGACTGGTTGTAATATTACCATCATGAATAGTATCTGCATATGTCCAGGAATTCCAATCAAACGAAAAAAAGTGCTTACTTCCATTCTGATACTATCACCTGACACGCTGCCTGTCAAGCAGCTTTGGGTAAATATTCCAGGAGTGAGTGATGCGGGTAATCCGGTCGCAGGCTGGACTACCCGCATCACTCACTCCTGGAATAACCGCTCCTTTGTTGCTTTTTGCGGATACACAAGGTATTCTTCTTGTATAATTGAAGAGTAGTCACTAACTTCCCTCAACGGGCTAGGCACAGGAGCATCCCTTCTCTTGATGAGCAACTATGCATTTCCAGCAGGCAGTCGTGTGCGTATCGTCAGCTATAGTCCCTTCCGGGGGCTAAAAGGAACAATCCGAACCGTCGATGCCATTCCCCATCCTGACATTGACGAACCGTTTTGTTTCTACCACATTGAACTTGAAGGAGCGCATTTGAAGGAACCGATCTGGTTTCAACATGACGAAGTCGAAATAGCCTCTCTCAACTAGCGGAACACTATTTTGAAACGAACAGACCGGTAACAAGAGTGGGTAGTAGCACTACTACCCACTCTTGTTAAAGTAAGCGTGATGAAGTAGTAGAGAATCGTGTACAATAATACATACATGAAGCAGAGAAGCTTCTTGAGGAAAGAAAGGTTCCCAACACATGCCACCACTCGATTTACGTCCCTATCGCGCGTATTTCCCTTCGCTATCGCAAGAAATCGACGGCAAAGCAGTCGTCTATTTTGACAATCCCGGCGGCACGCAGGTAGCCTCACAGGTCATTGATGCCATGGTCGCCTACTTTCGCGCGGCCAACGCCAACACGGGCGGGGCCTTTCTCACCAGCCATCGCACCGGCGAGGTGATCGCCAATGCCCGCAGCGCAATGGCCGATTTTTTACATGCAGGCGGCCCCCATGAAATTGTCTTCGGCCCCAATATGACCACTCTCACCTTTGCTTTCAGCCGCGCCATCGGCAAAACCTTGCGCGAAGGTGATGAAATTGTCGTCACAGTGCTTGACCACGACGCCAATGTCGCCCCCTGGCTGGCGCTACAGGAACGCGGAGTAGTCATACGCACGGTGGACGTGCATCCTGAGAACATCACGCTCGACATGGAAGACATGCGCAGCAAAATCAACGAGCGCACAAAACTTGTGGCGGTGGGCTACGCATCAAACGCATCAGGCACCATCAACGACGTAGCAACCATCATTGGTTGGGCGCACAAAGTTGGCGCGCTGGCCTGGATCGACGCCGTACAGTTGGCCCCGCACGGTCCAATCGACGTGCAGCAACTCGACGCCGATTTTCTTGTCTGCTCTTCATATAAATTCTTTGGCCCGCACCTGGGCATCGTATACGGCAAGGCCGAACATTTAGACAACTTCCCCGCCTACAAAGTGCGTCCCGCCAGCAACCTCGCGCCCGATCGCTGGGAAACAGGCACCCTGAACCACGAAGGGCTGGCCGGGCTGGTTGGCGTCATAGACTACCTGGCGATGATCGGGCGTGAACAGTCCGCCCTGTACAGCCACGCCTTCCGCGATGCCTCCGGGGAATCGCTCTACACCGGTCGGCAACGCGACCTCAAAGTAGCGATGCAGGCCATGATGGACTACGAACGCGAACTCTCGGCATACCTGCTGGCAGGTCTGCGCGAAATTCGCGGCATCCAGGTTTACGGCATCACCGACCCCCGGCAACTCGCGCAACGCGTCCCAACCGTGATCTGCTCCATTGCGGGTCACACGCCGCGCGAACTGGCCGAACTACTGGCAGCAAGCGCCATCTTCGCCTGGGACGGCAACTACTACGCCCTCGGCATCATGCAACGCCTGGGACTCGAAGAACGGGGCGGCGCGCTACGCCTGGGCATGGCCCACTACAACACCACTATCGAAATTGACCGCCTGCTCACCTGCCTGGAACAACTGGATTAATAGTTGCTCTCTTAAAAATTACTCGTCGCGCGTCGTAATCGTAAACGTGCCCCACACGCCGGTAAGCACCTGGCCGTGAACCGAGATGCTTTTCCCCTGATCAATAGTTTTTTCAGTCATCAGGCCCAGCGCAATGATAAAGCCATTCATCTTGACCGGCACCTCACTATAGGTACCCACATTCTGCCCATCGACAAAGAAGCGTACTTCATCCTTGCCCCGGTGATAGCGAATGCCATAGCGATGCTTCTGGCCGGGAGCCGTAGGCAACGAAAGTTCGTTGAAATCGCAAAAGTATTTGGGCTTCTGCGCATCTTCCACATCGGCGGGTTCCGGCACGCCCGGAAAAGGCAGCAGCGCGTACACGCTGGCAATCACATCGTTACAGGTAAAAAAATCCAGCGCAACGCCCGTGCTAAAATCAAGCAGATTGACCGAGACGAAGCCATCGTACAGATCACCCGGAACCGTATTCGCGCAGCGCGCCTGCCCATCCCATTCAAACGAGATCTCGCCCTTTTCTGGTACCTCGAAACGCCGTGTAGAAAAGAACATATTTTTTGCATTATCGAGTATCTGCACATCATTGTTGGCGCGCGTCAACTTCGCGCTGACCCGCATACGCTCGCCCTCCACCACTACCGCCGCGTTCGGCTCGCGATAGCGCCAGAAACTGCCATCGGGCAGCGGAAAGCCGCCATACACCCAGGCGCGTTCAACCCCCGTGATAATACTATGATATCCCGCGTATGTTATCGTCTCTTCTTGTTGCTGTTTCTCCGCAACGCTATCATCCTGTGTTGTCTTCAATTCTTTGCTCTTTTCAATGCACTCAAAGGTCTAAAGTCCATTCCATACTCACTCTCTAAACATATTGTAATGCAGGGGTTTTCCAAAAACAAAAGCTATCGGAGCGCCAGCTTGATTCGCTTTCTCGTCACCCGCGTCATCGGTCTTGCGCATCGAGTGAAACTTACAACCATCTTGTGCGTATTTCTCACAAGTAGTACAATCAAGAACAGATCAGCGCTTGCAGCACAAGTTCACAACACGGAAGGAAAAGCAGCGTGGCTAGTAATAAAATTAATGCATCTTCAGACTCTGCGCAGGAGAAGCGCAATCTCATTATCAAGATATATGAAAGTGTATTGCGCAACACCCGTCCTAAAAACATGCGTGAGCTAGGTATGGCAACGCTCAAATCGCTACCAACGAGCATCTCATCAATGCGCAGCTTCATGAACGCCATGAACCTGAAACACGCCCAGGGAGAAGTGCTTGAAGGTCTGAAACACACCGTCGTCATTGTCGGTCAGGCCAATACCGGCAAAAGCTCGCTCTTCAACATGCTTAAGGGCGAGCAACTCTCGCCAGTATCTCCAGAGGCTGGCACTACTCGCGCCCTGGTGCGCGCCGACTTCGGCCCCTTCACCCTCATAGACACACCCGGTCATCTGCCGGAACGGATGGAAGAGGGCATGGAGGAAGCAACGGTAATCGTGTTCCTCATCGATGCCACCACAGGTTTGCAGGAGAAAGACCGCGATTTATACGCCGCCATCAAAAAGCTGAACAAGCCGACCATCACCGCCGTAAACAAGGTGGATACCCTCAAAGGACGCGACGCGGGAGATGCGCTAGCCAAAGAGATCGCCGTACAGCTTGAGACACCCGGCATCATCCCCATCTCAGCGCGCACCGGCGCAAACATCGACTCAGAACTGCTGCCCGCCATGATTGAGGCCAGCCCGGAGGCGGCGCTGGTCATCGGGCGCGAACTGCCCGCCTATCGCCGCGCAGCCGCGCAGCGCGTCATTCGCAACGCCACGCTGGCTAGCCTGGTCATCGGCCTGGAACCCATCCCATTGATCGATATCCCCATTCTGCTCGGAACCCAGATTCGCCTGGTGCTGCGCCTGGCCGCCCTGTACGGCGAAGAGATGGACTCGACCGACGCCATGAAGCACGCGCGCGAACTACTCATCACCATCGCGGGCGGCGCAGGTATGCGCTTCCTCGCCGAGCAGGCCGCCAAAGCCGTGCCTTTCGGCGGCGACTTTATCGCCGGTGCCATCGCCGGCGCCGCCACCTACTCCATCGGACAGGTTGCCCTCGAATACTACGACGGCGGCAAAAGCCTCAGCCCCGGCCGCCTGCGCAACCTCTATTCCACATTCTACCAGCGTTTCCGCAATCAAAGAAGCGCCGAAGATTGGAAGCGCTACGCCCTGAATGGAGTTGACGCGCCCCTGGAAATCGACATGCCCCGCTCAACTAACGATACCACGGCTGAAATAGAACAAGAAAGGTAGGAGCTACCCTCACGCCGGTGGCTCCCAGGGATGCATCCATGCCCTTTCCGTATGAACACTACGAAACGCTCGCGGAGCCAACCACTGTCTACTTCCCCGCCGGTCACGACGCGCTCGCACGCCAGGTCTATCAATCGGTTGACAAAGCAAGCAAACTGCTGTCGCAACTGCTCGACACCCTCGCGCCAGAGATGGAGATACTACTTGTCGCGCCCGAAGACTGGCAATACGCGCCTGGAGAAGAAACCGAAGCAACCGCCATCATGCTCCCGTATTGGACAGACGGAACAGAGCCATCCACAATAGTCGTGCCAACGCAACTTGACCCCATCATGGGAAGCTATTCGCAAGAGAAACTGGCCTTCCTGCTCTTCCACGAAGTAGCCCACGCCTTTCTCGCCTGCGACCCGCATCCCTGGCCGCTCGAAAGCCCCCTTTGGGCCGACGAGTGGCAGGTGCAATTCGCCGCCCTCTGGCTCTACCAGCAGATATATCACACCACAGGCATCGTCATGACCGACCTGCACATGCACTACAGGGAAATATTTGAGCCGGAAGCAGACAGCAAAACGCCCGTCACCGTGCGCGGCTTCGACTGGTACGAAGACACCACGCCCCAGGACTACCTGGAATACACCCTGCTGCTCGAACGCTTTGCCGATGACCTGCTGGAACGTTACGATGCCGCCATCCTGCCACGCTTTATAGAACTCTACCGCAAAGAAGGCGTCACATGGCTGAGCGACGAAGTCACTCACCTGCTGGGCATCACCCTTGGAAACGGCGGCGAAGCCTGGCTGGAAGAACTCCCATATTTCTAAAGTAGCGACACCCCTTGTGGGTGTCCCGTCCCGTTCAACTACGCACAAAAAGTAGCGACACCCCTTGCGGGTGTCCCGTCCCGTTCAACTACGCACATATGAAAGTGGTTAGAAGACAGGACACCCCTTGTGGGTGTCGCTACAGCCTGTTAGGAGGCTGCCCATGTTCAATCGAGTAGCAATCATCGGCCTGGGCTTAATTGGTGGCTCATTGGGGCTGGCCCTGCGCCAGGCAAGAGCAGCGCGGCATGTCGCCGGGTTTGATCTGTATAAACAGGTCGTCGACCGCGCCCGCAAACTGGGAGCCATCGACCAATCCTGCGCATCGCTCGCTGAAGCCGCGCGCGGTTCTGAATTGATTATCCTGGCAACGCCCGTCGGAGCTATGCGCCCCCTGTTGCAACAACTCGCAACGTTGGCATCGCCCGGCGCGGTCATCACCGATGTCGCCAGCACAAAAGCGCAAGTCATTAGCTGGGCCGAAGAATACCTGCCTGCCACCATCTCCTTCGTCGGAGGCCACCCCATCGCCGGCAAAGAAACAAGCGGCATAGAAGCCGCGGATGCCACCCTCTTCAAGCAATGCGTCTATTGCCTGACCCCCACGAAGCGCACATCTCCCGCAGCGCTCGAAAAAGTCGCCGCGCTCATCGACTCGCTCGGCGCGCGCATGCGTTTTCTGGAGCCATCCGAACACGATGGCATGATGGCTGGCGTAAGCCACCTGCCCTTCATAGCCGCCATCGCCCTCATGCAGACCACCGCCTTAAACCCGGCCTGGGACGACGCCTCCATACTGGCTGGCAGCGGTTTCCGCGACATGACGCGCCTCGCCGCCGGCAGCCCCGAAATGTACCGCGACATCTGCCTGACCAACAGCGAAACCATCACGCGCTGGCTCGCCGACTACATCGCCCTCCTCAGCACCCTGCGCGACCACATCGCCACCCGCGACCTTAACCTCGGCGAGGTTTTCGCCCAGGCCCAGAAAGCGCGCAACAACTGGCAAGAAGCCCAGGAACAAACAAAAAACAGCAACCCGAAGTAAGCGTTATAATCATAGGGTGGGGGGCGTGTCAGGCCAGGCCCAGGACGAGGGCGGCGCAAGCGCCCCCGCCCGCATTCAAAAAAACTTCCCAGTGAAAGAAGGCGTGGATGGTGGGCGGAGACCCTTGCGGTCGCCTTCCCTCGGCAATCTATCGTAAAGGATAACAACTATATGCAACACATCCGACTCACACTCATCGGCTTTGGCGTAGTAGGCCAGGGCTTTGTCGAACTGCTCGCCAACAAACAACAATACCTCCAACAACGCTACGATACCTGGCT
>DAHVFL010000214.1 GCA_027316975.1 Chloroflexota bacterium
GTGTGGATGGGCTCACCGGTTTACCGGAAGCGATTGAGACCATCTATCCGCATACGCGGGTGCAGCTCTGCATGGTTCACCTGGTGCGCAACTCGCTCAAGTATGTGTCCTACAAACATCGCAAGGAGGTCGCCGCTGATCTGAAATTGATCTATTCGGCCAGCACGGAAGCGGAAGCGCAGATCTATCTCGACCTGTTTGCCGAGAAATGGGATCGGCTCTACCCGACGATTAGCAAGATATGGCGTACCCACTGGAGTCGTGTGATCCCCTTGTTTGCTTTTCCCGCAGACATTCGCAAGGTGATTTACACGACCAATGCCATCGAGTCCGTCAATATGACCTTACGCAAGGTGACGCGCAATCACCGGATTTTTCCCTCCGATGAGGCCGTCTTTAAGGTCATTTACCTGGCGATCCAGAACATCGCCAAAAAATGGACGATGCCCATCCATAACTGGAAACCTGCCCTCAATTGCTTTGCCATTGAATTTGCTGACAGGTTTCCCAATGATTAAAAAATTACTTACACAAAATACTTGACAGACTCAATGATCGGTGACTTGTAAGGCTTTTGCAAAGTCTTTGATAGTCCACTTACGTAATCCGCGATAGTGACGAATCACCTGTCCCATATGTGGAAGATTATATTCCCCTGGATCAAATGAGCCATAGGCATACCACCAGTAATAAGCCGTTTCGTCCCTATTTCCTCCAAGCATACCATTCAGCTCCTACATTATTTTCATCGTGAGTAGTGTACTCTACATATTGATGCTCTGCAATAGTTTGCGTGTGGCCCTCCTTCACCAGCATGTCCAACAAATTCAGATTTTACATCATTTTCAACACTTGCATTTTATTTTACATTTGGCATGTATGGCTTGTGTTCCGCATATCGGATAGGAGTTCATACGTGAAACAAACGTTATTGGTAGAAAGGAATCGCACATGAGCGAGAACAAAAGCGAAGTGGCGTGCGTGTTGGAACAGATCGAGTTAGAATTCCAGGCGGCACAGCGGGGTCTCTACGGGTTGGCCTTTGGTACCGCCAAACATGAGTTCATCACGAATAAGATGGAGCAAATGGGCAGGTTGCATGAAAAGCTGCAAACGATAGTGGGAGAAGCACAGGCCGTCAAACTGCTGGCCGAAACCTTAGAGAACGCATAGAAGAGGGGAGAAAGCGAGTAGCTATGCAGGAGTATCCATCAGCGGTGCCGTTAAGCGAGCAAACGCGCTTTCGCCGCGTTCTTGCCAGAGTTAATCCCGCCTCCATCGAGCAACTTGATTACAGGCGCGAGCGGCAGGTCTATCTTCTGACGAATGGGACGCGCACTATTGGACAGATAGCTGGTTTGTTAGGGATTGCGCCCGTTGAGGTAGCACGTATGATGAAGCGCCTGATTGAGCAGGAGTATGTTGAATTTGTGTCATTTGATGAGTTCGAGGTGAGAAGAACTCGTTGACAAATCACATGCCATCGTGTACTATACATGCGTACAATACAGAGCAGTGAGTTTGCTCAAGGTCCCTCATTGTGTAGCATTCGGGCGTGGCCAAGCGGTAAGGCAGCAGACTTTGGATCTGCCATTCCCAGGTTCGAATCCTGGCGCCCGAGCCTTTTTTGTAAGGGAACGTGGCTGGTTGCGGAGCATAGCACACTATAAAAGTACACCGGTTCCGTTTCAGCAAGGCCCTTTCCCTGAAACATAAGCTAAGAGCTTAAAAGGTATGTAAATTTCGCTATGATGATGTATGCGCCCGTAGTGCTGGCTGCCGGGAAAGGTACTCGGATGCGTTCAACTTTGCCAAAGGTGTTGCATCCACTGGCGGGGTTGCCACTACTGGCGCATGTGCTTAACGCCCTCGATGGTATTCCCCACACGGCTGATTTTGCTCCCCTTCTTGCTACGCTGGCCAGCGCTAAACCCCTGGCTGTGGTCGGGTACGGGGCAAGCGAGGTGGAGCGCGTTTTCGGTGAGCGTTGTTTCTATGCTCTACAGGAGCCGCAGTTGGGGACTGGTCACGCGCTGATGGCGGCTCGACACGCGCTTGATACACTGGAGCCGCAGCCCGAAATCGTGCTGGTGTGCTATGGAGATACGCCGCTCATCAGCAGCGAGGTATTAGCTCGCCTGATTGTCGAGCATGTTGAGCGCGGGGCAACGCTCACATTCCTCACTGCTATCACCGGACAGCCCTCGGATTTTGGGCGCGTTGTGCGCGACGCGGATGGGCAGGCGCGCGAAATCGTCGAGATGAAACGCGCTACGGGCGAGCAGAAACTCATCAAAGAGGTCAATTCGGGCGTCTATTGTTTTGAGCGCGCGTGGTTGTGGTCGGCCCTGGAAACATTGCCGGAGAATCCGGCGGGTGAATATTACCTGACCGACCTGGCGCGTAGTGCCAGCGAGCAGGGGCAAACGGTCGCCACCGTCAGCGGTACTATGAGCGAGACGGTTGGTATCAATGATCGCGTGCAACTGGCAGAGGCAGAACAGGTGATGCGGCGGCGCGTGCTGGAACGTCTGATGTACGCGGGCGTGACCATTATCGACCCGGCAACCACCTATATTGACGCGCACGTTGAAATTGGCCCGGATAGCGTTATTCTTCCCGGTACTATGATTACAGGGAAGACGCGCATCGGCTCGTTCTGTCGCATTGGACCCGGAAGCACGATCGACAATTCGGTGCTTGGCGACGGATGCGTTGTGCGCAATTCCGCGTTGGAAGAGGCCATACTGGAAGAGGGCGTCCGTATGGGTCCCTTTAGCCATTGTCGCCCCGGCGCGCACCTGGCGCGTAATGTGCGTATGGGCAATTTTGGAGAAGTGAAGAATTCATATGTTGGCCCGGAAACGGATATGCATCATTTCAGTTACCTGGGTGACGCCACGGTCGGCGAGCATGTGAACATTGGCGCGGGTACGATAACCGTCAACTATGACGGCGTGCGCAAAAATCGTACCACGATCGGTGATGAAGCTTCAATCGGAAGTGATACAATGTTAGTAGCGCCTGTGATAGTTGGAGAACATGCAACTACAGGAGCCGGCGCTGTTGTGACCCGCGATGTCCCGCCCTGGTCGATTGTGGCGGGTGTGCCTGCGCGTATACTGCGCATGAAAGAGCCGCCCCATGTTTCTCAGGGCGAGGACGAGAAAAAGGAGTAAATGGGTCCATGGATGGCCCTGGATTAGCAGGATATAGTAGTGCGGCTATGTTTTTAACGCGCGCCGCGAGCGATTTTGCCGTTCCTACATTCGATTCAGGAGCATGGCTACAACTTTTCATACTGGTTGTAGCGTTAATCTTCTGTGGCTTCGCCTCGGCATCTGAAACCGCGTTTACCTCTGTCAGCCGCATAAAACTGAAAAATCTGGTTGAAGATGGTGATAAGAAAGCGGCTGAAATCGAACGCTTGCTGGCGCAGCCGAATTCCTTACTTTCAACCATCTTGATTGTGAACAGCGTGGCTGTCATTGTTGCCTCGAGCATGGCTACCGTGCTGGCGCTGCGTTTCTCTACATCGCTTGGCGAACTCTTTGCTACGGTTCTGATCTCACTGGTTGTGCTCATTTTTTGTGAGATTACGCCGAAAACGGCGGCTGTGCAGAATCCACTGCGCTGGGCGCGCGCATTGCTTCCCCTGGTGAAAGGCACGGCCTGGGTGCTCCATCCGATTGTGGTGGTGTTGAGTACGATTACCAGCTTCCTGGTGCGTATGATGGGCGGGCAGGTGAAGCGCGGTCCATTTGTGACAGAGGAGGAATTGCGCTTGCTGGTGACGGTCGGCGAAGAAGAGGGTGTGCTCGAAGAAGACGAGACGGAGATGATTCACAGCATCTTCGAGTTCGCTGATACAACTGTGCGCGAGGTCATGGTGCCGCGCATTGACATGGTGACGCTGGAAAGCGATGCAACCGTGAATGACGCGGTAGATATAGCCATGGAGGGCGGCTTTTCGCGTATTCCTGTCTTCGAGAATACGATTGATAACATCGTCGGCGTGCTCTACACCAAAGACATGCTCAAGCAACTGCGCGACGGCCATGATACCATACCAATTCGTACCCTGGTACGCCCGGCTTACTATGTGCCGGAGACGAAAAAGCTGGATGACCTGTTGCGCGAAATCCGGCAAAGGCGCATCCATATGGTCATCGCCATCGATGAATATGGCTCGGTTGCAGGTCTGGTGACGATTGAGGACCTGGTTGAGGAGATCGTGGGCGATATTCGCGATGAATATGACCGCGAAGAAAACCTGTATGAGAAGATTAGCCAGTACGAATACATAGTTGACGCCAAGTTGAGTATCGATGAGTTTAACGAATTGGTGGAAGCGGAACTGAAAAACGAGGATTACTACACGCTGGGCGGATTTTTGTTTGCTCAACTGGATAAAATTCCGGTTCCGGGCGATACTATCACGTTTGAGAACCTCACCTTCACGGTCATGGACACACGCGGAAGGCGAATCACGAAAGTTCGAGTGGAACTCCAGCGCGATATGAACGCTACTAAATCAGAGCCTTTGCTCCTGCGTTCGCCCGAAAGCGAGAAACAGGAGAAGCAGAATCAAACACCGCCTGTGCCTCCAAATGAGCAGGATTCGCGTTTTGAATATCGAGGGGCGTGATAGATGGTGTCTCCATTTGCCAGATTGCCGCGCAGCGTGCGCGTGGTAGAAGTTGGCCCGCGCGATGGCCTGCAAAATGAGAAGGCGCTGGTTCCCACAGAACAGAAAATTCGCTTTATCCAGATGCTGGCAGGGGCCGGGCTGCCCGTCGTGGAAGCGACCTCGTTTGTCAGCCCGCGCGCCATTCCACAGTTGAGCGATGCGTCCGATGTGATGAGCGGTATAACGCGGCTGGCTACTCCGTCGTATCCTGTGCTGGTTCCCAATGTGAAAGGTATGGAACGCGCCCTGGCGGCTGGCGCGCGCGCAATCGCCGTCTTTACTGCTGCCAGCGAGAGCTTTACGCGCCATAACATCAATGCCACCATAGCCGAAAGTCTCGCCAATTTTCGCCCGGTAGTGGCGATGGCGCAGCGCGAGGGCGTGCCTGTGCGCGGCTATATCTCCACCGTCTTTGGCTGTCCCTACGAGGGCAGGGTGGAGACGCGGCAGGCGCTGGACGTGGCGCAGGATTTGTTGGCAATGGGTATCAGCGAATTATCGCTGGGCGATACGATTGGAGTTGCCACACCCAACCAGGTCATCGATGTAATCGGCCTCTTCACAGAGGAGGGGAATATTCCGGTCGAGCAGATCGCCGTACATTTCCACGATACACGCGGCACGGCGCTGGCGAACGTGCTGGCGGCTCTGCAATCGGGCATCTCGATTGTCGATTCCTCTGCCGGTGGACTGGGCGGTTGTCCTTACGCGCCGGGCGCGGCTGGCAACCTGGCAACCGAGGACCTGTTGTATATGCTACGCGGCATGGGCATTGAGACGGGCGTTGACCTTGAGAAGGTACTTGAGGCGACCAGTTTTATTGCACCCTATCTGGGTCATATGCCAACGAGTAAGTATTACCAGGCGGCGATGGCATCCGTGTAATGCGGGGGGAGTCTCAGGCTGATATAATCCAGGGCAGAGGTAAGCTCCATAAGCGTTCACGTAACAGGTTCAGGACCGCTCCGCCTGTCATTCTGAGCGAAGCGAAGAATCTCCGCATTGCTCCGAGAGATTCTTCGCTTCGCTCAGAATGACAGGCGAGAAGCTTGCTCGGGGTGCTAAGTGAATACCTATGGAGACTTGCTCCGCCCTGGTTCCTCGCGAAAAATTGTACACAGCTACGGGCGTGTTTGCAGGTATTTGATTGCCGCCGCCAGTTGAGTATCGCCGCTCGCAAGAATTTGTTGCAGGGTCATGTTGCGCTGGTTCTCGACGTTGGGAGTCAGGGGATTGGTCCCGGCAGCTAATGGGACGAGGATATTGGGGATAATGCCCTTGTCGCGGATGAAGCTGCCGTTGGGGGTGAGCCACTCCAATACGCCCAGGTAGATGGCCGAGCCGTCGGGCAGGTCAAATTCGTTGAGCACGGTGCCGGTGCCAAGTGTTTTGGCTCCCATAATGATGGCGCGTTTGTTGTCTTTGAGCGCGCCTGTGACGATTTCAGCGGCGCTGGCCGTATTGCCGTTGACAAGCACTACGATGGGAATTTGTGTGTCGATGGGACGGCCGTTCACGGGGTCGGGCGTGCGCTTGCCCGAACTATCCTGCTCTAAGAGCACGTTGCCGCTTTTTAGAAACTCGCTGGCGGTATTGATGGCTTCTTGCAGGTAGCCGCCGGGATTATCGCGCAGGTCGAGTACAATCGAGGTCGCGCCCAGCTTTTTGGCCTGGGAAAGAGCGGTTTTGAGCTGGTCAGAGACGCCGCTATCGAAGCCCAGAATCTGGATGTGCGCGATATGCGTTTCGGAGATGTAGCGCATAATCACGCCCGGTATCTTAAAATCTGCCCGTGTGACGGTGATGGTCAATCGCTGGTTGGTTGGGGGGCGCTGAATGGTGATGGCGACACTGGTGCCGTTTTTGCCCGCGATAAAGTTGTGGATAGTATCGCTATCTTTGCCTACCACATTGGTTCCATTGACCGCCACGATAATATCGCCGCTTTTGAAGCCTGCTTTATCGGCGGGCGCGCCTGGTACAGTCGCGGTAATAATCACCTGTTTCGTTTTAGTGTCCTGTTGTATGTAAATGCCGATGCCGCTGGATACGCCGCTTAATTGTTGCTGCTGCGACTTCACTTCTTGAGGCGATAGAAAGTAGGTATGGCCCTTGTCATTGAGTACGGCCAGCATAGAGCGAATGGCGGCGTAAGACATATCTTTGTAGTTGACGGCTTTGCGGTCAACATAGTTCTGATCGACAATAGACCATGCCTGCTGGAAAAGATTGGCATAGTAACTGGACTGGTTGCTGGAGGAAGAGAGCAGGCCGCTATAAATCTGGTGGCCGAACCATCCACCGGTGAAGGCAATAATGATAAGAGCAAGACTGACAATGACCTGACCAGGCTTGCCTCCCCCGTTTCTGCGGTTGCCCGTGTTGCTCGCATTGCCTGTAGCGAACTGGCCCGTTGGGAATTTTTGCGATGGCGCGCCATACATATCTGGAAGTGACGTGCCGGGGGCGTCATTGTGTATTCTTTGAGGAAATGTCTCTGTCGGGTCGGGTTGTTGAGTTTGGTTAGATGTGTTGTCTTGTTCATACCAACCGGGGTCGTCGTAATTACTCATGCATTGCCTCCCATATGTGCTTTATGTGCATTGTTTATTTTCTTATTTCAGGTGTACAGGTGTGTAATGTTACTATCGTAGTCGTCTTCTTGCACCTCTGTCAACTGCTATGGCCTGAAAGCGTAAAACAAAGTCGTCCTGGAAAATAAGAGAGGGTAGTGCGATTACCCTCTCTTATTTTCCAGGACGACTTTGTTTTGTGGTTCACGATTGTGAATCTGCTGATTACGCCTCTTCAACTGGCGGCTGTTCGCTCTCTCTTTCCTCCGGGACAAGCACCGGTTCAGGTATGGCCGGGATTGTCTCAGTCGAAGCCTGAACGGGGGGAGCAGTTTCTTCCTCTGTCTTGTGAGCCTGGTGCTTTTTGGCAGGAGCCGGGGCGGGAGCTTGCTTTTTGGGTGGTTCCCAACCGGGTGCGCGGGAGACGATCATGGACATCATTTTGCCTTCCATCACAGGAGTACGC
>DAHVFL010000215.1 GCA_027316975.1 Chloroflexota bacterium
GTATACGCCCACGCCTAAACGTATGTTTGCCCTGGCGCTCGCCATGCGCTGCGGGATCGCGGTCGAAGAAATCGCGCGCATTACCGGCATTGATCCCTGGTTTTTGCAGCGCATTCAGCATATCGTCGATATCGAGCAGGCCCTGCGCATCGAAACAGACCTGGTGGCAGAGCGGCTGCTGGCTCTGAAACGGGCGGGCATGTCGGATAAGCGCATCGGGGAGCTGGTCGGCAAGAGTGGGTTGGAGATTCGCGCGCTGCGCAAAACGCTCGGTGTCACACCTTCGGTCTTCCAGATCGACACGCTGGCGGCTGAGTTTCCCTCGGAGACCAACTACCTGTATATGACCTACAACGGGCAGCATCACGATGTCGCGCCCCTGGGTGATGAGGGGGTGATTATTCTCGGCTCAGGCCCCTATCGCATCGGCTCGTCAGTGGAGTTCGACTGGACCAGTGTGAGCGCGGTTGAGGCGCTGCGCAAGCATCACAAGCGTTCGATTGTGGTCAACTGCAATCCCGAAACCGTCTCGACGGACTACGACACCTCTGACCGCCTCTACTTTGAAGAACTGACCTTTGAGCGTATCGCCGATATCTGCGAGTTCGAGTCGCCGCATGGCGTGATCGTCTCTGTCGGCGGGCAGACGCCCAACAATCGCGCCAAAGCATTGGAGAAGTATGGCGTTCGGCTGCTGGGTACGGATGCCGCGCATATCGATTCGGCGGAAGACCGCAACAAGTTTTCCCGGCTGCTGGATACACTGGGCATCCGCCAGCCGGAGTGGAAGATGCTGGTCAAGTTGGAGGATGTCTACCAGTTCGCGAGCCGCGCCGGCTACCCGGTGCTGGTGCGGCCATCGTATGTGCTTTCGGGCAATGCCATGAAGGTCTGTTATACGCCGGAAGAACTGGAGCAATACACGCGCGAAGCCGCGGCGGTTTCGCCCGCATATCCCGTGACGGTCTCGCGGTTCTTTGAGAAGGTCAAGGAGATCGAACTGGACGCCGTGGCGCAGCGCGGCATGGTCAAAGCCTTCATCATCTCTGAGCATATCGAGAATGCCGGGGTGCATTCGGGTGATGCTACGATTGCGCTGCCGCCGCAGACGCTCAACGTTGAGACCATGCGCAATATCGAGGTCGCGGGTCACGCCATCGCCAGCGCGTTAGAAATTACCGGCCCTTTCAATATCCAGTTTCTGGCGCGAGAGAACCAGGTGTACGTGATCGAGGTCAACCTGCGAGCTTCGCGCACCTTTCCATTCATCTCAAAAGTGACGGGCGTCAACTTCATCGAACTCTTTATAGACGCGCTTTTTATTGAGGATATTCCGGCGGTGCAGGTGCCGCAACCGGCATTTACGGCAGTCAAAGCGCCGCAATTCTCATTCTCGCGCTTGACTGGCGCTGATCCCATCCTGCGCGTTGAGATGTCTTCGACGGGAGAGGTGGCCTGCTTTGGCGAAGACCTGGAGGAAGCGTATCTGAAAGCTATCCTGGCGACGGGTGGCAAGATACCGCGTAAAGGTATTTTCATCAGCCTGGGCGGCGATGAAAAGAAGATCAAATTTCTGGAGAGCGCGCGGCTGCTGGCGACACTCGGCATCCCGTTGTACGCCACCGAGAAGACATGTGCCTTTTTCCTGGCTCACGGCATCAAGGCCACCATGCTCTACAAAATTCACGAGCAGCAGTACCCCAACGCGCTGACCTACTTTCGGGATAATAAAATCGACCTGGCGATCAATATCGTCGATGGCTACGTTAAAAAAGATGTCGATGACGACTTTGCCATGCGCCGCTACGCCGTTGACCACAACGTCCCCCTGTTCACCAAAATCAAACAGGCGCGCCTGCTAGCCAGAGCGCTTGTGCAGAAAGATGTTGAGAGTATGCCGATCAAAGGGTGGAGTGAGTATGAGATTACCAGGGCGGGGGCTCTGCCCCCGCCCTGGTCCGGTCGCCCTGGTGTTTCTCTGATATGAATAGGAGTCAGCCCATGTCTACAACCTTGATCGGCTCCATCGTGACGCCTGATCGCATAATTGATGGGGCGCTGGAAATCGCGCATGGCAAGATTGCGCGTGTGAGTGAGGGATTTGCGAGTGATGCCACCTACGATTATCGCGGGAAGTACCTGCTGCCGGGTTTGATCGAGACGCATGGGCATTTGCGCGAGCCGGGGTTAGAGTATAAAGAGGATATCCCGCATGGTTCGCGTGCTGCGTTGGCCGGGGGCTTCACCACCATCTTTGATATGCCGAATACGCGACCGCCAACGACTACGGTTGCGCGGGTGAAGGAGCAAATCGCGCGGTATACGGGCCAGTGCTATACCGATTTCGCGATAAATATGGGGACATCACTGCAAGATATCGATGAATTGCGCGAGGTTGACCCCGCGCTGATTACCTCGTTCAAGCTGTTCGCGGCGGGCCATGCCACAACGCCTACCACTATTCCGCGCCTGTTCGATAGTGCGCGTATCTTCGAGATCGCGGGGCGGCGCGAGGTTATGATGCTGGTCCATGCCGAAAACCAGGAATTGCTTGACTATTTCACCGTCCATTACCGCGATACATTGGGAAGGCACGACCCCGCCGCGTGGACGGAGGCGCGGAATACGGCGGTGGTGCTGACATCGGTGTTGGAAATGATCGCGCTGGCGCGGCAATTCGGCGTCAAGCTGTATCTGCTGCATCTTTCCACGCCGGAAGAGTTTGCCGCCGTCGCCTTTGGCCGAAGCCTGGGCGTTGAGGTGTATGGCGAAACAACGATGGTACATCTCAGCTTCACTAGCGATGACTATGCGCGGCTCGGCAATCTCATCAACATCGCTCCCGCGCTGCGCTCGCCGGCTGACCAGCGGAGCCTGTGGCAATTGTTGCGCGAGGGCAAAATCGATACGGTCGTCACCGATCACGCGCCGCATACGCTGGAGGAGAAGCAAAAAGCCAGCGTGTGGGATGTCGCTTCTGGCCTGCCCGGTTTTCAAGAGGCCCTGCCTGCCTTAATTACGAACTGGCTTCGGCATTTCGGCAGCGAAACGCTGGATGAAGGGCTGGTGCGTATTGCGCAGGTGACATCTACTAACCTGGCGCGCATCTTTGGCTTTACGCAAAAAGGTTCGCTGGCGGCTGGTAAAGATGCCGATATTGTGGTTGTGGATGCTCATAAAGACTGGCAGGTGCGCAAAGCGGACCTGTTCACGAAAAATCGGTGGTCGGCCTTTGAGGGGATGACCTTGCAGGGTAAACCGGTCGCGACTTTTCTACGGGGCACCCTGGTGTATGCAGATGGTAGTATCAATGGTGAGGCACGAGGTCAATGGTTGACGAGACCGTAAAACGAGAGGGCAATAGTATGAATGATACGAATATCAAGCACATGTTTAGCGGTGTGGGCGCGATTGTCACGGGCAGCCACTTCGTCTATACTTCTGGTCGTCATAGCTCGGTGTACGTCAACAAAGATGCGTTGTATCTTCATACAGCAACTATTTCAGCCCTGTGCAAGTTGATGGTTGAACCGTTTAAGCCCGAACATATAGACGTGGTAGTGGGTCCGGCGCTGGGTGGCATTGTGCTCTCGCAATGGGCTGCGCATCATCTCAACCAGCGTAGAACGAGTGGTGAAACGCTTGCCGTTTACGCTGAAAAGGCAGCCGATGGCCCGGATAAGCAGTTCTTCTTTGGGCGCGGGTACACTCAGTATATCGCGGGCAAGAATATTCTGGTGGTGGAAGACGTGCTGACGACAGGCGGTTCTGCGCGGCAGGTGATTGAAGTGATACGCGGGTTGGGCGGGAACGTCGTTGCGCTGAGCGCGTTGTGCAATCGCGGCAATGTGCGCCCCTCGGATGTGGGAGACGTAACGATTTCGGCCCTGGTGTCAATCGGCCTCGATACGTATGCGCCCGAAGATTGCCCGTTGTGCAGGGAGAATGTGCCAGTCAATACAGAATTGGGTAAGGGGAAGAGTTTTCTGGCGAGGTAGAGCTATTCAGGGCGGAGTGGAGTGGATGTGGGGTGGAGACCCTTGCGGTCGCCCTGGTGAGATACCGATTGATGAAGGAAAAACTAATGCAGCAACTTACCAATAATATAACATTCATTAGTAAGCTTGAAGCTTGCTGGCAGCGAGACAATTTTGTCTGTGTTGGCCTCGATTCTGATTATGAACAACTTCCAGATATCATCAAGGGCGGGCGTCCGGTTGAGGATGGGCTGTTTCATTTTAACCGCGAGATCATCGATGCGACGCATGATCTCGTCTGTGCATATAAGCCCAACGCGGCCTTTTATGAGGCACTGGGTGAAGCGGGTTGGCGCGCTTTAGCCGGCACGGTTCGCTACATGCGTGAAATGTATCCTCAGATTCCGGTCATTCTGGATGCTAAACGCGCCGATATTGGCAGCACCAACCTGGGCTATGCGCAATCCGCCTTTGATTACCTGGGCGTGGATGCAATCACTGTGCATCCTTATCTGGGACGGGAGGCGCTGGCTCCATTTCTGGCGCGTAAAGAGAAGGGCATCATTGTGCTGGTCAAAACGTCCAACCCTGGCGCTGGCGAATTTCAAGATTTGCCCGTCGGTCCGCAGCAGGAACCGCTTTACATGGTAGTGGCCCGGCATGTCGCGCACGATTGGAACGGCAATGGCAATTGCGCTATTGTGGTGGGCGCAACGTATCCCGATGAATTGCGGCGCGTGCGAGCGCTGGCCGGTGATATGCCCATCCTGATCCCTGGTATTGGCGCGCAGGGCGGCGAAGTGGCCTCGACCGTCAAAGCGGGACAGGATAGTCGCGGATGGGGCATGATTATCAACGCATCGCGCAGCATCATCTTTGCCTCGCGAGGGAGCGACTTTGCTGTGTCTGCCAGGGCGGCTACCGGGCAATTGCGGGCGGAAATCAACCAGTACCGGTAAACCCGTAGCGACACCCCTTGTGGGTGTCCCGTGTCCCCAAAAGCAGGCCATAAAATAGATAGAATATGCGGACGGGACACCCACAAGGGGTGTCGCTACCGGTATAATACAGTCATGAATCTGCAAGCGGAACTTGCTCCACAACATATATGTGCGCCCGTCTTTTGGTGAGCCTGATGGGAAAGCGCGCTCCCGCGGTCTCACCCACCGGCATGCAGAGCGTTCCAGATTTGAAAGGCGATCAGAAGTACCATCAAGAGCACGTAGGTACGCAGCCCCCAGAGGAGGAGGAGTGTGCTCCGACTCAATCTCCGTCGCCCAAAGGGCTGTTTCGCCGTCGAGAGTTGACCTGGCTCCAGCACTTCATGCACCCATGTTTCTGCCGGCCTGGGGGATGTGTGCATCTGTTCCCCGGTGTTTCTCGTGTCTATCACTTTATTTCTCCTTTGCTTTTCCTATCGGTGACGTTTCTGTTTCCTGTCTGTTTCCCGCGCGCTCTTATGATGGAAGGAGGTGAGGGAAGATGGTCGTGATGCCGAACAGGATGCCGGCGAGGACGAGCAGGACCGTCACGGTGATGCCAAAGATATTGCTCAGACGTCCATTGGCATGCTTGCCCATGATCTCGTGGTCGTTGACCAACAAGAGGAGGAACACGATGGCCGGGGGCATTGCCAGCGTCGCAATGACATTGACGATCAGCACGATGAAGACCAGTGGCGCGTTGGGGATGAGTACCAAAATCGCCGCAATGCCTGCTGCTGTAACCAGGACGGCATAAAACGGCCAGCCTTCGCGCAACGAGCTGTTCAAGCTATGGGAGCGACCTGTGACCTCGCCGAAGGCATAGGCCGAGGACGAAGAAATGGTGAGCGCCGCCACCAATCCTGCTTCGAAGATCCCGATCGCGAACAGCGTTGCCCCCACTTGCCCGACATAAGGAATGAGCGCCTGGGCAAAATCCGCTCCTTGAAAGTTTGAGGCAGTGATATGATGGAGGAAAAGTGGCGTCGTCGCCAGGACGGTGGCAATGGCAGCCGTGGCGGCCAGCACCGCTCCTAAAGCGGTATCGATGCGGCCCTGGCGAATGTCGGCGGTCGTCAAGCCCTTATCGACGACCGCGCTTTGTTGGAAGAAGAGCATCCAGGGCGTGACGGTCGCGCCGATATTGGACATGATCAGCAAGACAAATCCCGCCGTCACCCCGCCTGGCAGAGGCCCCCAGGTAAAGAAGGCACGCACTACCTGACTGCTCACCGGATGCGCCAGGATCGCCACGGGTACGAAGACGAGATTAAAGGCCGCGAAACTCAGGACGATGCGCTCCCAGGTCCAATAACGCCGGGTGAGCACCGCAGCCACCACCACCAGGAAGGCTCCCAGCACGGCCAGGGCAGGAGGCACGCCAAAGAAGCCCAGACCCGCGCGCACCGCAATAAACTCGGTGACCAGTGTCAGCAGGTTGCCAATCACTAAATCGGCCATTGCGAAGAAGCCCCAGAAGCGACCGAAGCGAGTGTAGATTAATTCGGCATGCCCGCGTTTGGTGGCGGCACCGAGCCGGACGGTCATCTCCTGGACGACAAAGGCCATGGCGAAGGTGAGGGCGATGAAAGGCAAGAAGAAGCCAATGCCATAGGTGGCCCCCGTCGTCGCGTAGGAGATCATACTGGGTCCATCATTCTCGCCCACCATCACCAGGATGCCGGGACCGATAAGCAGCCAGAGCAGCCGGAAGGAGCGGCCGCGCCCCTTCCATGTCCGATTGATTTGGACGCGCTGGCGATCTCGAGCACGCTTCACATCCTCCGTGGTGATGTCTGCGCCCACGGTATCGAGCTCGATCGGTGTCTGGCTCATGCTCGTTCCTTTCCGTGAAGCGTGACGGATGGGGCAACATCACCCACTGGGCGCACGAGGACGGCCTGCGTCACCAGGTCTCCAATGGCATGCGTCTGCTCTCCGATGCGCACGGTGTAGACCCCGCCATAAGGGGCGACGGTCTCCACCTGTACGAGGGCGCCTGGAATGAGGCCCAGCTCGGCCAGATAGCGCAGCAGGTCGGGATGCTCATCGCTGACGCGCTGTACAATGACCTGTTGCCCTGGCGCGACCGTGGAGAGTGGCTGGCTGCTTGCCACGACGACCCTACCTGCCTTGTTGGGGATGGGGTCTCCATGAGGGTCCTCGCCAGGGTGCTCCAGCAGGGTATCCATACGCTCCACGAAGGCATCCGAGATCGCATGCTCGATCTGTTCCGCTTCTGCATCCACCTCCTCCAACGGAAAGCCCATGATCTTGACCAGAAAGAGTTCCAGCAAACGATGCCGGCGCACCAGCTCGGTGGCCATCTGCTGGCCGGTCTCAGTCAGTTCCACACCATGATAGGGGGTATAGCGCGCATAGCCACGTTCGCCCAACCACTTGAAGAGCTGAGTCACGGTGGCATCACTGAGTTGCCCGGTGGGTTCCAGAGACTGTAAGCGTTCCCGCATGACCGAGGTGGTAATCGACTCACCCCGTTCGCGCAGTTTGTAACAGAGCTTTAAGCAGTCGATGGCGCGAATCGGCAAAGTCTGGAGTTCTGGTGACATGATAAAACCTCATATTGATAAAACCAGAATAAATTTTTTATATCTCTAAAATAATAATTACCACAACGAAGAAAATTTGTCAAGTTTTCTGAAAAGAGGATCTCTTGTTGACGAAAAAGCGTGTAGGCTGGATATTACACCGCTACAGGTAGCGCGTTTTGCTGACAGCAACCATCTCAATGGTTTT
>DAHVFL010000216.1 GCA_027316975.1 Chloroflexota bacterium
CGTGAAAGGAGACCAGGGCGGGGGCAGAGCCGCCGCCCCTACCATACGACGAAGTGGGTTGCTTCTCCGATCCAGGGTACGGGTTGGATGCCCGGCTCTGGTCTCTCGCGCAAAAAGATGAGGGACACGACCTTGTGTTGGATGTTGCGAATGTTTCAGTAGTTGCAGGTGAATCTGTTGTGATGTCCCGATTCGATTGTCAAAGATCATGAGGAGAAACATGGCGGGGATTGCCACTGCCATGTTAATCCATCGTTTCTGTTATGCGGCTACTATATTGCGCCGGCGCGCTCGACATGTTGGGTGTGATCTTCGACGAAGTCGCTGGCGGTTTGCGCGTGGCCAATGGGGGAGACGCGCCAGAAGAGGCGGTGCATCCGGCTCCACTCGGCCAGGAGTTGGGCGGCGCGCCAGCTGTGGGTTTTCTTGCGGTGCCACTGGATGATGGTGCGCAGGCCCTCGAGTTCCTCGTCATCGTTGATACGCTGCAAATCTACCAGTTCGGTATTGGCTCTGGTGGGGAAGATGCCCTCCATATCCAGTACGTATGCTACGCCAGCCGACATGCCCGCGCCGAAGTTCTGGCCGGTTTCGCCGAGTACTACCACGATGCCGCCCGTCATATATTCGCAGGCGTGCGCGCCCACTCCTTCTACGACGGCCAGCGCGCCGCTATTGCGCACCGCGAAACGCTCGCCAGCGCGTCCTGCCGCGAAGAACTGGCCGCCGGTTGCGCCATAGAGGGCGGTATTACCCAGGATGGTGTTCTGGTGGGCCGCAAAACTGGCATCCGCCGGGGGGGCGATGATGATCTGGCCGCCAGTCATACTTTTGCCGACGTAGTCGTTGGCTTCGCCGCTCAGGATCAGGCGCATACCGGAGACGCAGAAGGCGCCGAAGCTCTGGCCTGCTGAGCCGGTATATGAGCAGGTGATGCTGACACCAGGCAAACCAGCGTTGCCATACCGGCGAGCGATCTCGCCGGCCAGGCTTGCGCCAACAGCGCGATCGCTGTTGTGGATGGAGTGCTGGGTGAGGACGCTGCGCTCACCGTTCAGAGCGTGTTCTGCTTCAAGCAGCAATTGCCGGGCGAGGGGCGAGGTGTGTACATCGGTACTGAGCGCGGCTTCTGACGATTTGCCGGGGGTTGCGGCAAGCAGGCCGGAGAGGTCAAGAGAGGAGGTTTCGGGTGCTTGCAGCAGGTCGGCTCGTCCGATCAGGTCGTCCAGGCGTTCGATGCCCAGGCGCGCCAGCCACTGGCGTACCTCTTCGGCCAGCAGGGTGAGATAGTTGACGAGGTGTTGTGATTGGCCGTTGAATTTGGCGCGCAGGTCTTCGCGCTGGGTGGCGATGCCGGTCGGGCAGGTGTTGAGATGGCACTGGCGCGCCATATCGCATCCCAGCGTTACGAGGGCAGCGGTGCCGAAGCCAAATTCTTCCGCGCCGAGCATAGCCGCGACGATCACGTCGCGTCCGGTTTTGAGGCCGCCATCGACACGCACTTTGACGCGTCCGCGCAGCCCGTTACGCATGAGTACCTGCTGGGCCTCGGCCAGGCCGGTCTCCCAGGCCATGCCAGCGTGTTTAATGGATTGCAGGGGCGACGCGCCAGTGCCGCCGTCGGAGCCGCTGATGAGCACGTAGTCGGCGTGAGCCTTTGCCACGCCTGCGGCGATGGTGCCTACGCCGGTGGTAGAGACTAGCTTGACGCCTACACGGGCCTGCGGGTTGACCTGGTGCAGGTCGTAGATCAACTGGGCGAGGTCCTCGATGCTGTAAATGTCGTGGTGCGGGGGCGGCGAGATCAGCGAGACGTTGGGGGCGGTATGGCGCAGCTTCGCGATGAAGGGCGTAACTTTGGATGGTGGAAGTTGGCCGCCCTCGCCGGGTTTGGAACCCTGGGCCATTTTGATTTCCAGTTCTTCAGCGCGCACGAGGTATTCGGTAGTGACGCCAAAACGGGCCGAGGCCACCTGCTTGATCTTGCTGCTGACGGGGATGCCGTTCACGGTTTCGTGATACCACGCGGGGTCTTCGCCGCCTTCGCCGGTATTGTTACGGCCGCCGGTACTGTTCATGGCAACGGCAATGGCTTTGTGCGTCTCAGGACTTAAGGCACCAAGCGACATAGCGGAGACGACGAAGCGGGCGCGAATGGCTTCCACCGGCTCGACCTGTTCGACGGGAATGGGCATGCGTGGGACGAAGGATAGCATGTCGCGCAGCGCTGTGGTTGGGCGCTGGTAGACCAGGCGGGTGTATTGCTCGTAATCCTCTTCGCTGCCACTGCGGGCGGCTTTTTGCAGAGCGCGAATGATGAGCGGATTGTAGGCGTGATATTCGGCGTCGCGGCGGAAACGGATGCGCCCGATGTCCGCCAGTTTGCGCCGCCGCCCGGCAACTTCGCCCGCGCCAGGCCGGGCTTCATCGAGTCCGGGCATGTGTGAGACGCGGGCGATGACCTGCGCGGCTATCAATGGAAGTGTGAGATTGCCGAATTGCGCGGGGGAACCGGCGAAACAGCGTTCAAAGAGGTCAGGCGCGATGCCTACGACTTCGAATTGTCCCGCGCCGGTGATGTTGCGAATAGTGGAGATGCCCATGCGCGCCATTACTTTGCGCAGCCCACCCTCAATGACATGTATGTACATGTCAACGGCCTCGTCGCGAGTGAGGTGTTCGAGCCGCCGCTCGCCGGCTAAGGCGCGCACACTGGCGAGGGCCATGAAGGGCGCAACGGCTTCTGCTCCATAGCCGAGCAAGAGGGCGAGTTGGTGGACATCCCAGGCGGAGCCGGTCTCGCAGATGATGGATGTCTGGGTGCGCAGCCCGCTACGCGTGAGGGAGCGATGGATAGATGCGACCGCAAGCAGCATCGGGACGGGAAGCTGAGTGGCGCTGGCCTGGCGGTCGCTCAAAATGAGGAGGGAAATGCTATCATTGACGGCAGCAATTGCCTGCGCGTCGAGTGAGTTCAATGCCTGTTCAAGCGCATCAGGGCCAGCAGTTTGATCGAAAGTGGCGCGCAGGGAGCGCGCGGGAAAGCCGTGATTCTTGAGGTTACGCACTGTTTCCAGTTGAGCCTCGGTGAGTACGGGGGTTTCCAGGTGCAGCAAACTGGCGTGTAACGGGGTTTCGGTGAGCAGGCTCTGGCGGCGGCCAAGATAGCAATCGAGAGACATGACGATTTGCTCGCGCAGGGGGTCGATGGGCGGGTTTGTGACCTGGGCGAAACGCTGGCGAAAGTAATCTGAAAAGGCGCGGGACTGGCGCGAGAAGGCGGCTGGCGGCGTATCATCACCCATGCTCCATACTGGCTCTTTGTTCTCCAGCAGGATGGGGCGCAGAATGAGTTCGATATCTTCGTGGGTAAAGCCGTAGAGTTGCTGGCGTTGAAAGAGAGCTTCGGCATCAAAAGAGGTATCGACGGGAGAGGATGGCAGTTCTTGCAGGCGCACAAGGTGGGTGGTCAGCCAGTGCCGGTAGGGGTGACGCCAGGCGAGGGCAGATTTGATTTCGGAGTTGCGCAGCATGACGCCGTATTTTAAATCGACGGCGATCATCTCACCCGGCCCCAGACGACCTTTTTCAACCACTTCACGCGCATCGCAGGGAACGACGCCCGCTTCTGATGCGAGGATGAGCATACCGTGCGAGGTGAGGGTGTAGCGAGCGGGGCGCAGGCCGTTGCGGTCAAGGGCCGCGCCGACGACCGAGCCGTCGCTGAAGATGAGGGCGGCAGGGCCGTCCCACGGCTCGATAAGACCCGCATGATACTCGCACCAGGCGCGGTGTTCGGCGTCCAGGGCGGCGTTCTGTTCCCAGGCGGGGGGAATGAGCATCTGCATACTGTGCAGCAGGTCGCGCCCGGAGAGTGTGAGCAGTTCCAGCACGTTGTCAAGCTGGCCGGAGTCGCTGCTGCCATCCTGGATGACGGGCAGGAGGTCGGGCAGTTTGTTGCCCCAGAGCGGGGAGAACATTGAACCTTCGCGTGCTTCCATCCAGTTGCGATTGCCCAGGAGGGTATTGATCTCGCCGTTGTGGGCGAGCAGGCGCATGGGCTGCGCCAGGGGCCAGGATGGGAGGGTGTTGGTGCTGTAACGCTGGTGGAAGACGGCGAATGCGCTGGTGTAGCGCGGGTCTGCCAGGTCGAGGTAGAAACTCGCAAGTTCGTTGGGGGCCAATAGCCCTTTGTAGACGATGGTCGAGCGCGAGAAGGAGACGATATAGCAGTCGTCGATGTGGGCGTCGCGCAGGCGTTGTTCTATGAGGCGTCGCGTATGGTAGAGCGTTCTTTCGTATTGTTTGATGGTGAGATGCAGCGGGCGGGCGAGCAAAATTTGCTTGATAGAGGGGGCTGTAGCTCGCGCGCGCGCGCCGGGGATGCTGTAGTCGATGGGCGGGTCTCGCCATCCCAGCAGGATCAGCCCGGACTCGACAGATGTTTGCTCGATGATGCTGCGGCTTAACTCGTAACTTTGCATAGCGGAAGGCGCGGGTAAGAAAATCATGCCAACGGCGAGATCATCTGGTTCAGGCGGGGTGACGTTTGGCGCCTGGAGTTCGGCGCAGAGAAGGGCAGTGGGAATCTGGGTCTGAATGCCGGCGCCATCGCTGGTTTCGGCGTCCGCGTCCTGCGCGCCGCGATGTGTGAGATTGACGAGGGCTTGCAAGGCGACCTCAATCAGGTGATGGCTGGCCTTGCCTGAGACCTGCGCGACGAAGCCGGTGCCGCAGGCGTCGTGTTCCCAACGCGGGTCATAGAGTGGATAACGCTGGTGGTCGGTAGAGTTAGCGCGCATACATGAGTCCTCCCGAAAAAAACAAGCCGGGTTTCAAGTCAGGAGGCGCCTACTCTGGAGCCAGTTGGTATCTGGCGATCAATCACTGTTCGCCGGATGTCATTTAGTTTTTGCAGTGACCTCGCGTAACTATGCGAATCGTGGTCAGCTATTAGGAGCGCGAATCGAGGTCGCACTGGATCACTGGATACTGGGGAGCGACATAACTCATGACGGAACAAACAGCGTTCCGTTGAATGGAAGTGTAGCACAAATTTTTGTTATAGACAAGTGCAAAATGCTCCATCATCTGTCGGGGCCAGGGCGACCGCAAGGGTCGCCCGTACAATATACGTTTTGAGGACTCCAACCCCGATAGGTGGTGGAACAACAAAATCGCAAATTTAAAGCATATGCGCTAACACTTCTCGTATTCGTTCCACATCCTGCAAGGTTTCATCCCGTTCACGCGACGGTGAGACCTTTTTACGCACAAAGGCGCAAAACCCGGCGATCGCACAATCCAGCGCGGCCACTTCCGCAACACTCAGGAGAAGAGCTATATCCGCTACATTGACGGGGATATTCGCCAGTCGTAGATACAGGCTTTCCAGTACATGCATTTGCTCGTCACGTTCGCGCGTCGGCTTGCTCACTCTGCGTGTGTAGGTGATATATGCGCGAATGATGCTGCGCACCGATGCCAGGTCATTGAAATTGAGCGCTAATGTGGGCAGACGGTTCAGGTTGGACCTGTCCATTGTTTTTCTCTTCTCCTTCTGTCTTTGCATCATCTGCAACGCCCCAGTTCTCGCTATTCATCAACACCTGTGCCTGGTCATGCTTGCCCTGGGCGATCAGTTGCAAGATACGTTCCCCGCCTCGCTGCATCCGGGCGATGATGATATCGTGTCGTGCCATGATGGCTAAGCCGGAGAGGGCCAGCCGCGCGGCCTCTTCCTCTATCGCCTGCTGCTCTCTGAAACGCGCGATTGCGCTTTTGTGGATCTCTGGCATGTTGACGCTCCTTGTCTGCATTTTGAAGCCTTGTGAGTAATAAGGGTACATGCTATACTAGCTGCTAAAAGAGCTAGCTTCAATTGGTTGTTACATCCATAGTTTACTTTGCAATGCAGAAACATTCGACAAAATTTTGAGAAGAGATGAGAATATTTGTAGGAATTCTGGGAAAAAGTGGGAAATGTGATCCATGAAGCAATTTGGTGAGTTTCTTTCTAATTTACGGAGCAGCGCAGGACTTTCGCTAGAAGAGCTAGGAAAGCTTGTAGGTACTAGCCGTAGCACATTATCGCGCCTGGAAAATGATGATATTCCTCGCCCGTTCAAGTCAACCATGCGCCAGTTAGTTATCACACTTGCCGAACTACTCTGTACATCGCAAAAAGAAACCGAGCGTTATTTAGAGTTAGCAGATATTGAACGTTCATTCTTGACAAATATAGAAGAAATCATGCTTGGTTTTATCTCCTATATTCTTCCAGGTTCTTCAGAAGAAGCTGCAAATCTTGAGCATGTGCGCGGTTTGTGCGAGCAACGCTATCACCAGCTCGATGTATGGGAGCAGCAACTTCAGCCGCACCAATTACCTCGTGTGGAGAGCAATTCCTATAAACAGATGCGACGAAAAAAGCAAGAATGCGCTCTCTTTCTAAAAGAAATCCAACAACGGCTCGATGTCCTCAACCAATCGCCCACAAGCATTACTCTGGTGACAGACATAAACCAGGCAATAAACGAGAGACTTGACCAGGCTGAAAGTATTATTAACCTCGCCTGGGAAGCCTGGTTTGGCTCAAGACCAAAGCAGATTGCAAGAGAAATAACAAAACTGCTGCCCACTCTAGAGAGAATGATCTATATGCCCTTAGCCACTGTCCATGTACTTCACATAAAGGAGCTTGTTATCCGGTGTCATGGTCTACTTGGCACAATCTACCTTGATGCGCTACAAAACGACTCTGCTCTTTACCACTACATTCAGGCATACAAGTTTGCGGAAGAAATCCATGATACAAATTTAACCGCTACTTATCTTGCTCTCACGGGTGACGTATTACGACAACAGAATGACAAAGCAACTGCTCTTAACTACATGGAAAATGCCAGAAATCGGGCTGCTGACGCTGATCGAGCAACATTAGGGCATATTCTCCAACTTCTTGCCTACACCTACGGTGATATTGGCAACGAAACTGCCTTCGAGCAAACCATTTCAGAAGCAACGGACCTTCTTGCCTTTGCGGGCGAGGGGAGAGACACTGTGAGAAAAGAGTTCATCCCTTTTGAGGTGTACGAAATTCGAGGAAAGGCAAATCGTGATCTTGGAAAGCCATTGAACGCCCTTACTTACCTGGAACTTGCAGAAAAATCACTTGACAAAGCTGAGTCTGTGACTCCACGATGGCAGGCACTCTTAGGAATCAGTAGAGGACAAGTATTCTGTGACGCCAGTGATATCACGACAGGGCTAGATTTGATAAGTAAGGGTTTTATCCTGGCGTACCAATGCCATTCACCACATCAAATGAATCGGGTACGCAAGCTGTTGAGGAAATTGGGGAATAGCCTTTCCCGAAACCATCCAGAAGTGCAAAATCTGAAAGGCCTTCTCTATGAAACATATATGCGCATGGATAATGACGTACTATAGCAAAGGAGATTACTTGTATGTCAGATACAGCGGCAAGAGTCTTCGTCACTGTCGATATCGTTATTCCCCGCCTCTCCCCCTCCGGTTCTGGATGGGAAGTGGTCCTGATCCAGCGAAAAAACCAGCCCTATCAAGGGATGTGGGCACTTCCTGGCGGTCATCTCACCACAGAAGACCTGTCTTTAGAAGCCGCTGCTCAGCGTGAAACACACGAGGAAACGGGCCTTGATATCCCTCTCCATT
>DAHVFL010000217.1 GCA_027316975.1 Chloroflexota bacterium
CTTGTACACGAAACAAGTAGCGACACCCCTTGCGGGTGTCCCGTTCGGCTTTTCTAGATGGGTATGAAAAAGGTATGGGTATGAAAAAGGTACATGGACGGGACACCCGCAAGGGGTGTCGCTACTGCGCTGCGTATCGTTCAGGATGGTACATAATGTATATGATGCTCTCCATTAGGAGCATTATTCACATTCCCCTGGCGATCATATACATCAAAACTGATAGTAATTGGGCCAGGGGTGGCTCCAAGTAAGCGGAGATTCACATCGCAGGCATAGACATCTTTATTGATCGGCACATGAACTACACACGCGATTTTCCAGGCGCGGGGATCAACGCCAGGCCAGTACATCGTAAAGTTCACATAATCAATGGCCGGGTCGCTTTGATGGGTAGGATAGGCATAGGCGGCGAAGTGTATGATATCACCAATTTTCGGATATGCAGGATTTGGACTGATCCATACACCTCCGGGTTTTACATGTACAGGAATCACATACTTTATAACGCTAAAAGCAATGGCGAGAACAACTACTGCTCCTACTATTGACAAGAAGAGGCGTTGTTGTTTTGCGCGTGGCGAGGGATGTGTGCTGTTAGCCTGCGCTGTATTAGCCCCTGATGGCACTTCACTCAATCCTGAAGTTTCTGTGTTTGTGGTCAAACCTAACGCTTCGGCGCTGGCGCCAAAGAGGTTACATAGTTTCTGGATATGGATGGGATAAGGTATATGTTTGCCCCGCTCCCATTGACCAATGGTATATTCGCTCACTCGAAGCTGTTCAGCGACGTATTTGCGTGACCATCCTCTTCGTTGTCGCTCACTCTGCAACTTGCTCCTGGCATTTGGAATGGGATTGTCCATTTTTAACTTCACCTCTACCCGCTTTTATACAAGTAATACGCCTATCTAAGCCATTTTAGAGCAATTAGCTACCATGCCATGAATCTGCTACGAAGTTTCCACAGATGCTACTCCCCTGGTAGCCAGCCATGCAGGTACGCTTCAGGCAGCGCCTTACTTTTCTCATACATCACGCTCTGCGCCGCGCAGACGCCTGGCTGATTCAATCCAGGTTCGAGGATTGGGCTTAGCACAGGGTATTTTTGGGGTAACACCCCTGTTCAATACAAAAAGAGGTGGATCATGGCTGGACCTCACGACGACGACGACGATGACAAAGACCAGAAAGACGGCAAAAAGTAAATCCTGGGCTTGACATGAGCTGCATTCCGGTCTACAGTACCAGTACAGAAAAAAGAGGAGAGCGTGTAGTTATTTATGAATCCGCGAGAGAAGACGCTTTATCATCAAATTCATCCGCTCAAGCTGGCGACCGATATCAGCGCGGAAATCGTTTCGCTTTACCTGTTCTGGAAACATAAACTGCCGGCCGGGATGCTGGCGCTTTTGGTGCCGCCAGTGATTGCATCGGCCCTCATTATGCGGCTGGCGAATCTGGAGATATATAAACAATCGGTACTGGGAAGATATATTCGCGATTATATGACGCCTTCTGCTGTTGCGATACGTGTGCTTGGCACAGTGATCACGCACATGGGCGCGTGGTATCGCAAACCAGCGCTGATTCCGCTCGGCCTCATGACGGTGCTGCTGGGCTGGCTGCGCGGCAAGCTTTTGCCCACTACGAGAAGAATACAATCAGGAACACAATAAGGTAGAACCATGACAGCCGGAGAACACTTTTTGTTATTAGTAAGACGGGGACTGCGCCAGCGTTGCCCGGTGTGTGGCAGAGGAAAAATATTTGCCGGCATCTTCAAAACCTATGAACGCTGCCCGGTGTGTGGCTTTGCGTTTGAACGCGAGCCGGGTTACTATACGGGCGCGATGGCAGTCAACCTGGTGGTGAGCGAACTATTAATAGTCATTATTGCCGTGCCACTGGCGGCCAGCCAGGCTGTATCTGTAACAATACTTATCATACTTGGCAGCACTATACCCATCCTCTTGCCCCTCATCTTCTACCGTCCAACTAAAAGCCTGTGGATGAGCTTTGATCATTTTATTCATCCAGCTGATACTACGGATGAAATGTGATAATCATACGCAGAGAAAAAAAGGAGAGGGCTTGCTCTCTCCTTTTTTTCTCTGCGTATAGCTCTCACCCTCGAATGAGCGGCAGCAGGTAGACCAGGCTGAAGACTACGATCCAGACGCCGTCAACGAAGTGCCAGTACATTTCGGCGGCCTGGACCGCGAAATGGTTTTTGGCGGTGAAATCGCCGCGCAGCGAACGCAGCAGGCAGATCACCAGAAAGAGCACACCAACGGTGACGTGCAGGCCGTGAAAGCCGGTCAGCATAAAGAATGAGGAGCCGAAGATGGTGGCAGATGGCGTGAAATGGTTGCCGAACAGGCCGGTATACTCATACACCTGGCCGCCCAGGAAGATAGCGCCCATCAGCGCGGTAAAGAACAGGCCAATCTTGAGATTGCGCTGATTGCCTTTCACAATGGCAGCTCCCGCAAAGCGCGCCGGGATACTACTTGCCAGCAGGATACCAGTGTTGATCAACGGGTAGGTTAGTTCGCTGGGAAGTTGCCAGTTGCCATTGCGGATTTCCAGGTAGAGGTAGGCCGCGATGAAGTTGGCGAAGATCAAGGCTTCCGAGGCGATGAAGAAGATCATGCCCCACCAGTTGATGCTACGTCCTCCTTCGTGTCCGTGTTCGTCGATTGTTCCGACCTGCTCGCCGCGAGCATAACTCATAGTTTATTTCTCCCTCGTGCAAGGCTAATGATATTCAAGTCCCCAACCGATAATTGCGACGATAGCCAGCGCGACTCCAACACCGAGTACAATCGGGTGTGTCACCACGCCAACCATCGAGATTAAAATGGCAAGAGACAGCGCGAAAGGCCAGTAGCTTTTTTTGGCATGGAGGGCTTTCTCCATCTGGTCTGGCGTAAGCTGATCTCGTTTTGGTAATCTTTTGCGCTGGCTAGAGTTATCTGACAAGCGTATCTTCTCCTATGTACAGCTACGGATCACCAGGGCGGGGACAGAGCCGCCGCCCCTACCCTGCTACGGATCACCAGGGCGGGGACAGAGCCGCCGCCCCTACCCTGTACGAAACGTGACTAATGCGTTGCGGTCTTCCAGTCGGCGATGTCAGGGTTCTTCTTGTCATAGAATGGGCGACGACTGCGAACCGTCGGAATGACCTCAAAATTGTACGCCTTTGGCGGTGACGAGGTATCCCATTCCAGGGTGTAGGCATCCCATGGATCGTCGCCAGCCTTTTCGCCGCTGCGCAGGGTAACAATGAAGTTCCACACGAACACCATGATCGAGACTGCTATAATGAATGCACCGATAGTTGACAGCAGGTTCAACTCGTTCCAGCCCAGGTTGCCGGCGTAGGTGTACACGCGACGTGGCATACCGAGTAGCCCCAGGATGTGCATGGGGAAGAAGGTCAGATTGACGCCAACCAGCATGAGCCAGAACTGCCATTTGCCCAGGCGCTCGTTCAATAGACGCCCGCTGATCTTGGGGAACCAGTAGAAGATGCCGCCAAAGACAGCGAAGACGGTGCCGCCAAAGAGCACGTAGTGCAGGTGTGAAATGACGAAGTAGGTATCGGTCACCTGGTAATCAAAAGGCACCACCGCCAGGGCCGCTCCATTTAATCCACCAATCAGAAACATGGCGATGAAGCCTACGGCAAACATCATGGAAGCTGTGAAACGCACTTTGCCGCCATAGATGGTGGCGATCCAGTTAAAGATTTTGACAGCCGTTGGGATGGCGATGAGCGTGGTGCTGGTGGCAAAGAATGCCTGCGCAACCATCGGCAGGCCAACCGCGAACATGTGGTGGGCCCAAACGGTAAAGCTCAGGAAGCCAATGGCGACGCCCGACCAGGCGATGAAGGTATAGCCAAAGATGGGCTTGCGCGAGAAGACGGGTAAGATTTCAGAAATCATGCCAAAGGCTGGCAAAATGAGAATATACACTTCTGGATGCCCGAACGACCAGAACAGGTGCTGCCAGAGCAGTGGATCGCCGCCCGCGCCTGCCTGGTAGAAGTGCGTGCCGATATGGCGGTCGAGCAGCAGCAGAATGCTGGCTGCGGTCACGCTGGGCAGCGAGAAGAGCAGCAGGAAGGCGGTAATCAGCGTCATCCAGGTGAAGAGGGGCATACGGTTGATGGTCATGCCGGGGGCGCGCATTTTGAGGATTGTCACCACAAAGTTGAGCGAACCGGCGATGGATGAAACGCCAAGCATCAGGATGCCCAGCGCCCAGAAGTCTGTATTCAGACCGGTTGTACAGGAAACGGCGGTCGCGCCACAGCCGGTGGTCAGTTCGTTGAGCGGAGCGTAGTTGAACCAGCCGGCGTTGGGGGCCTGCCCAAAGAGGAAACTGGCGCTCAAGAAAAGGCCACCAAAGAGCACTACCCAGTAGCCAAAAGCATTCATACGTGGAAACGCCATGTCGCGCGCGCCAATCATCAGTGGCACGACATAGTTGCCAAAGCCCGTCAGCATGGGCATGACAAACAGGAAGATCATGGTGGTGCCGTGCATGGTAAATAGCTGGTTATAAATTTCAGCGGTCAGGACTTTTCCATCTGGCACTGCCAGTTGGGTGCGGACAAGTAATGCCTCCGTTCCACCGACCAGGAAGAAGAAAAAGGCGGTGACCATGTACATGATACCGAGCTTTTTATGATCGATGGTCATGATCCATTCGCCGATGTAGCTTTCGCTGAAGCTTTTTCTTCGTTTTGTTAGACGTATACTTTCACCGATTGTGCGAGTTGCCATGGGCAATTCCTCCGAAATCCAGCCCGGCGAGGCGGATGATTCTTGCCATCGCGCTCACCGGGTCAATAGAAAAGCCTGATCTATTGGAGACTCTCCAGGTACGCGATCAATTGCGCAATCTGGGTGTCCGAAAGCTTTCCAATCTGCATATCATTCCCCGGCTTGACGGCCTGTGGATCGCGCAGCCACTTGTACAGGCCGCACGCGGCCGGGTTTTGTATAGCTGGCTTGCCCGACGAGTCCGTTCCAACGACGCAGGATTGCGGGTTCCAGGTGAGCACCAGCCCGGCGATAGTTGTGCGCGTGGCGAAGTGAGTCAGGTTTGGCCCTTTCAACGTTGTTGCGCTACCACCACCATACTGAGCCGTGAGTTGTTGACCGCCAGGCTGGAGGTTGACACCTACGATGCCGTGGCAGGCAACGCAAGACCCCTGGAAAAGCTTCATACCGGCTGTCGCATTCGGGTCAGTGGGCGTCTGCGCGGCGCTTTGCTGGTTGTGCAACCAGGAGACATAACTTGCCTGTGGCAAGACGACCAGCTGGAATCTCATGTTCGCGTGTTGCAGGCCGCAGTACTCGGTGCAGATGCCGAGATAGGTGCCAGGAGTATCGGCGCGGAAGAGCTTTTCATTGGCACGACCGGGAACTACGTCGGTTTTTCCGGTGATCTGCGGAATCCAGAAACTGTGAATGACATTGGAGGATGCAAGCGTGGTGCGAATAACGGTGCCGACTGGAACCACCAGTTCATCGGCGGTAACGATATTATCGTTGGTATAGTCGAACTCCCACCACCATTGATGAGCGACCACTTTGATGTCAATGATGCGACCCTGGCCCGAAATGCTGTTCAGGTTAAACATGGTATAGATAGTGCCGATCAGCACCGCGAAGAGAAACAGGGAGGGTACAATTGTCCAGATAAGTTCAATGGTGTTGTTGCCGTGTAGCTGGCGGGGATTCGGCATATTCGGACGTTCGCGAAAACGCACGATGGAATAGATCAACACACTCTCGACCGCCACAAAGACAATGGTGGCAACCACCAGGATGAACCAGAACAGGCCCGCCTCCTTGGAGGCTACCGGGCCTTGCGGATTCAAGATAGAGGGAGAGGTTTCTCCGCAAGCTGCAAGAAGGATCGAGGATAAAAGCAGCGCCGAGATGATTGTGCCCCAGCGTTTCACCCCACGAAATTTTGGCATCCTCACTTCTCACTTTCCTAAAATAAAGTTGGTTTGTAATGGACACTAGTGTCGCCGAAGATAGGACACTCCTGCCATAGTATAGTGCCAGTCTAATAAGTTTGCCTGTCAGAGAACTTGCGATTTGCGCAGGCTACCTTACAATGGCCTGAATGGTTAGATGCGGCGACGCGGCCTGATTGAGCGCAGGCCGGTTCATCGTCACTTACCTGTTTGCCAGTCAGTAGTAATGGTAGCAGCTTTTGGGAGGGTAGCGCAAGTCCGCAGGGTATTTTTCTTGACCCGCTTCTAGACGAGTAGTAAATGGCAGACTTTTGACGCTCAGCGCGGCGCCATTCTTATCCCCCCATCGAGCCTGATTACTTCGCCATTGAGCATTTCGTTCTCGATGATGTGTTTTGCCAGCGCTGCGTACTCATCAGGGCGTCCCAGGCGCTGCGGAAATGGTACTTGCTGGCCGAGCGAAATACGGGCGGGTTCGGGCAGGTTGCCCAGCAGCGGGGTATCGAAAATACCGGGCGCGATGGTCATGACACGAATGCCGTTGCGCGACAGGTCGCGCGCGATGGGCAGCGTCATGCCCACGATGCCGCCTTTCGAGGCTGAGTAGGCGGCCTGCCCGATCTGTCCATCGAAGGCTGCCACCGAGGCCGTGTTGATAATTACGCCGCGCTCGTCGCCAGCGTTGGGGGCGTTCTGTGCCATGGATGCCGCAGCCAGGCGAATGGCGTTGAAGGTGCCGATCAGGTTGATCTGGATGACCCGTGTAAAGGCAGCCAGGCTGTGTGGCTCATCTTTTCCCAGCACTCTTTGAGCGATGCCGATGCCTGCGCAATTGATCAGGACGTGCAGGCCGCCAAACGTCTCGACCGCTACGCGCACGGCGGCTTGCATCGACTCTTCGCTTGTGACATCGGTTTTCACAAAGAAGGTTGATTCGCCGGTCTGGTTGTGCTCGGTAGCAAGATTGATGCCTGCTTCGCTGTTCACATGAGCAATAACGATCTTTGCTCCAGCCTGCGCCAGCAGTCGCACACAGGCAGCGCCGAGGCCCGACGCGCCGCCCGTTACCAGAACGCCCTTGTTCGCAATATCCATGAAGGTTCCCTTTCTCATTATGTTTTTGTGTCATCAGGACATGATATACTCAAATCACGTATTGCATTCTACAACACAGCTTATACTGCTGTATGAAAACTCTGGCAAGAAGCATAAGGACGCGGTAATGAATGTTGCCGCCCACCATCAATCACGCCCTGTCATCCTTCGCTGCGCCCTGAGATCCTTCGCTGCGCTCAGGATGACAGAGCGGGCGAGCAACGTTAAAGTATGAATACTTCTAGCAAAAAGACTGATACACCGCACTGGCAGGGTCGCAGCCGTTTTGTTTCGCGCGGGCGTATAGAATGGTATGGCGAGCAGGGCGACGAACGTTACTGGTATGACTACTGGAAGGCCCGTCTCACGGCGAACTATTACATGGCGGCGGAAAATACATCGCTTCTACAGGATGAACTGGGGCGAATCCTGCTCGCGTATCTTTCTCCACACGGCTTACACCTGGAAGCTGGTTGTGGCGCGGGCTACTGGGTGGCCGCTTTGCGGCACCGGAGATTGCGGATCTAGGGCATTGAATACGCAGGCGAGCTGGTGGAACTGGTGCAG
>DAHVFL010000218.1 GCA_027316975.1 Chloroflexota bacterium
GGCCTCACCGGTCTCATCCTGTGGGCAGAGTTTCGTCTGAAGCCGGTTGTGAATCCCTCTATCGATATGGATCATATCCGCTTCTCGTCGCTCGACGAGTTCTTTGCGATTTCCGCCGAGTCTGACGCGGATTACGAATATACCATGTCGTGGGTGGATATTCTGATCGGTGGCGAGAACCTGTGCCGGGGCATCTTCATGCGAGGCAATCACAATCAATCGCCTGAACTGGCGGAGAAGCCGATGAAAAAGCGGTTGCCCCTGGCCGTCCCCATCGATTTTCCGCCGTTTGTGCTCAACTCAGTGACCGTCAAGGCCTTCAACGAACTGCTCTATCACGCGCAAGTGCCGAAGCGAGTGCATAAAGTTGTCTCGTATGATCCCTTCTTCTACCCACTCGATTCCATCCATAACTGGTATCGCATGTATGGCAAACGCGGCTTTTTGCAATACCAGTTCGTGATACCCTTTGAAGAGGGGCATCACGCTATGCGCGAAATACTGGGGCGCATCCGTAGTTCGGGCGAAGGGTCATTTCTGACCGTGCTGAAAAAATTTGGCGATGTACAATCGCCCGGAATGCTCTCGTTTCCGCGTCCCGGCCTCACACTGGCGCTTGACTTTGCCTATGGCGGCCCGAAGACGCTGCGGCTATTAGATGAACTGGATCGCATTGTCTTACAAAGCGGCGGAGCCGTTTATCCGGCCAAAGATGCCCGCATGAGCGCGGCCAGCTTCCAGACATTTTTTCCGCGCTGGAAAGAGTTTTCGGCCTATGTCGATCCCAAATTTTCCTCAAGCTTCTGGCGGCGGGTGACTGAGGGTGTCTCTGTTGAAGATGAAAAATTCCAGGAATTGGTGAATATACGACAATGAAGATTTTAATAATCGGGGCAACCTCAGCTATTGCCCATGAAACAGCGAAATGTTTTGCGAAAGATGGCGCTGAACTTTTCCTGGTTGGACGTTCGAGCGAAAAACTCGAAGCGGTGCAAAACGATCTCAAGGTGCGCGGGGCGAAACGCGCCGAAAGCTATCTACTCGATATCAGCCAGTTGGACAGGCACCAGGCGATGATCCAGTCGGCCATCGAAACACTGGATGGACTCGATATGGTGCTCATAGCCCACGGCACGCTGGGCGACCAGCGCCTGTCTCAGGAAAATGTGACGAAGACGCTGGAAGAATTTACCACCAATTGCACCAGCGTGATTTCTCTGGCAACGCTGCTGGCAAATTACTTCGAGCCACGCAAACACGGCTGCATCGCGGTAATCTCATCGGTGGCGGGTGATCGCGGACGACCATCGAACTACGTCTACGGCGCGGCCAAAGGCGCGGTAACGGTCTTCTTGCAAGGCTTGCGCAGCCGCATGGCGAAATCCGGCGTGGCCGTTGTCACCATCAAACCAGGCTTCGTCGATACCCCCATGACCGCTTCAATACGCAAAGGGCCGTTGTTTGCCAGCCCTCGCAAGGTGGGCGAGGGCATCTATCATGCCATGCTGAAAGGCAAAGAGGTAGTCTACCTCCCCTGGTTCTGGCGTCCCATCCTGCTCATTGTGAAGAGCATCCCTGAACCGGTGTTTAAGAAGCTATCGATTTAGAGATAATAGTAATGGTACTCAGCCTGCAATTAAGATGTAGATGAAGACAGGCATAAACATCACTCAGTCATATAGCCCTGCATCCTGGCTTATGCGCGCAATTTCATTGATTGCTTGCAGCCGTGCAGCATCGCGTTGCTTCTTGTAATTTATGAGATCGATGAAACGGACGCGCCTGTGGGTTCCTATTTTGACGAATGGAATTACACCTTGTTCGAGCAGCTTGACCAGATAAGGTCTAGAGACATTGAGTATGTCTGCTGCTTCCTGTGTGGTTAATTCCTTATTCTCAGGCACAATGAAGATCGCTTTACCCTGCATCATATGATAGACAACCTGACGAAGCAATTGAAACACCGATCCAGGTAGTACAATTTCCTCACCATCAGGACCAACGAGTTTAGGAACACCATTACTATTGTTAAGTACTCCTCTAATCCTGAGCAATGCTGGTTGTTCACTTTCGCTGGCTGTGATAGGCTCATGCTCCAGTACTGTCATTTTTTTGTGCCTTTCCTTTGATCTTCATAGATGTAACCCTCTTCAGAACAATTATACACGTTATTCGCAACAAACGCAATAATCAAAACAAACGAAACGATATTTTGTTACGCTATCTGTCTCTTCATAGTTGTTGCGCTTAACAGCACCATGACAAGCGCGAATAGCACCAGCGCGCCCAATTGTCCAATAATCCCGATAAAATCCGCACCTTTGAGCATCACGCCGCGCAGCGCGTCGTTGGCGTAAGTCAGGGGCATGATGTACGACAATGGGCGCAGCACGCCCGGCAACTGCGCGACGGGCCAGAATATACCGGAGAGGAAGATTTGAACACCGAATACCAGCGGGATAAACTGCACAATCTGGAACTCGTTCTGCGCGAAAGTTGAGAGGAAGATGCCGAGATTGACACTCCCGATGGTAAGCAGCACCGATACCAGGAAAACCAGGGCCAGATTGCCGCTATAATGCACGCGCAGGGCGAAGATGACAAAGAGCAGGATCAACAGCGATTGCACCAGCGCGAAAAGCGTGAAGCCACAGATGTAGCCGATTACCAGTTCCACCCGCGTCAGAGGCGAGACCATGACCCGCTCGATGGTTCCCTGTGAGCGTTCGCGCAGGAAGGCTACCGAAGTCAGGATAAACACGAAGAAGAATGAGAAGATGCCGATGAATACAGGCGCGATAGAGTCGTTAAAAGTATACTGCGCGCCACCATACAGGTAGTGCGGAACGCCGACTGTAAACGGCAGCGAGCCGCCAATAACCTGTGAAATACCCTGACCTCCCTGACTCTGCTCAGCAGCCAGCGCAATCCCCAGTTGATGGGTAAAGCTCTGCGTCAGATCGCTCATCGCGCTTGCAACGGCTGGGTCCGAACCTTCCAGCTTGATCTGCACAGACGGATTCTGATTGTTTATGATCTGCTGCGCAAAGTCCGCCGGAAAGATCACCACGGCGTCGGCATTTCCTTGCTTGAGCGTGCTATCAACCTCACTCGAGCTTATAGAGAGGGTGCGCAACTTATCCTTGCCCGGCAACAGGGTATCGACCAGCGCTTTGATACGCTCGCTGCCTGTTCCTGTCGGGTACACAATCGCCAGTGTCCGGGCGCTGCTGGTGTTGGTAAGAACCAGGTAGAGCAGTGTCATAATGAGTAAAGGAACCAGGAAGATAAGCGCGAGTGTGCGTTTATCGCGCAAGACCTGCTGGATAATACGGGCGGCGAGCGCCATCACGCGGTTGAAACTCATGACTAAGCCTCCTTGTGGCTATGCGAGATTTGAGAGACATACTCCAACGATGCTGCGTGACTAGCTACGCTCAGTAGCATGAAAGGAACGCGCAAAATAAAGAAACGCATCTTCCATATTTGCCTGTCCTGACTGGCGTAACAACTCGTGCGGGCTATCTTGCGCCAGCAGGATGCCTGAGCGCATCAGGCCCAGGCGAGTGCAGCGCGCGGCCTCGTCCAGATGATGTGTAGAAACGATGATGGTAACGCCCTCTTTGTTCAATTGCGCGAAGTAATCCCAGAACGTCCGGCGCAATTCGGGGTCAACGCCCACCGTCGGTTCGTCCAGCAGGGCGAGGCGCGGCCCGTGAACGAGGGCGCAGGCAAGCGAGAGACGTTGTTTCATGCCGCCGCTAAAGGTGCTTACCACGCTGTCAATGCGATCCGCCAGGTCTACTCTCTCAAGCATCTCATCGATGCGCTGCTTCTGCTCTTTGCCGCGCAGCCCATAGATGTTGCAGAAAAAGCGCATATTCTCCCTGGCCGTCAGGTCGTTGTAGAGCGCGCTCAACTGCGTCATATAGCCGATGCGCGGCGCGATTTTCGCGGCTGGCACACGTTCATGCATAATCTGGATGCTGCCGCTGGTAGGCTTTACCAGCCCGACGAGCATACGTATGAGTGTAGTTTTGCCGGAACCATTGGGGCCGATCAATCCATACGTCTCACCGGCCTGAATCGCCATGCTCAGGTTATTTATGGCTCGTAGTTTGCCAAATTGCTTGACCAGTTGATCGATGACTACGATCGGTTCACCATCAACCGGCTGTTGTGACTGTTGCGCCGGGCCAGCTTCCAGGGTAGGTTCGGGTTCTTGCATAGAAAGTTTCTCCTTTAACTAACCAGCCAATTAAAAAACTTTGCAAAAAAATTTAGCGTGGCAAAATACCCGTGAGAAAGGGGTCTGTAATTGCGTGGGCAATTTGCTCATGCGTATATTGCAGCGCCAACGGATCGCGTATAATCTGGCGGCGCAGCACAAAGCCTATCATGCTGCCTACCAGCGTCTGAACAGTTAATGATACATCCAGCGGGCGTATTTCACCTCTGGCAATTTTAGCCTCGACATAGTTTCCCAGAAAGCCAAAGAGGCGCGGGAAAAGGGTCGCCGGAAGCGCGAACTTAGCAGGATTATGCACTAGCTCCGGGATCATGACTCGTAATAGACCAATCATGTCTTCTCCCTCAACGATATCCAGCACTTGCCGTATAAGCATGGGAAAGAATTGTTCCGGTGGCAACGCCAGAGCCTGCGGCGGCAACGACGCTATCAGCTTGAGCGGCGAGCGAGCCTCAAGTATGGCATACAGTAAGGCCTCCTTGCTTTCAAAGTAATAATAGATCAACCCCGGCGTAATGGCCGCCTCGCGCGCAATATCTTTATTGGTGGCATTGCTATACCCCTTGCGCGCGAAAACATGCATGGCCGCGTCAATGATCTGTTCGCGGCGATCTTCTACAACTTTTGGCGTGCGAGCCATGCTACGTTTCTCATTTCCACGTTATTAACTGACCGATCAATTAAATTATAAAGGGGAAATTGATGTTTGTCAAGTCCTGGATGCTCTGATGATTACTCTTACGGACGCATGAGATCCTTCGCTGCGCTCAGGATGACAGAGCAAAGGGCTGTCATCCTGAGCGCAGCGAAGGATCTCATGCGCCGATTCATCTAACAAACTTGACTTACGTTACCCTCGCCTCGTCCTCTTTAACCCGCTTGCGCATCGACTCCCTCGATAAACGCCTTCACCGTCGCCAGATACAGTTCGCGTTCTTCTACGTGGGCCATGTGGGAGCTTTGCTCGAAGATTACCCATTCTGAACCGGCGATGCCTTTGTGAAGAACTTCGTTGAGCAGTGGGGTTGATTCGTCGTAGCGTCCCGATGTAATCAGTGTTGGGACCTGGATTTCGGAAAGGCGACCGGTGCGGTCCCAATCCTTGATGGTGCCGGTGACGTGAAATTCGGTGGGGCCGTTCATCGTGAGGTACACCTGCCCCGTCTGGTCCATAGCTCGCTGGACATGCGGGGGTATGGGTTTCACGCGAATAACGTGCCGGTCATAATAGACATTCGTCGCTTGCATATATTCGGGGTCATCGAGCGTGCCTGCCTGCTCGTGACGCAGCAGGGTGGCCTGCACCTCTGGCGGTAGCGCCTGGCGCAGGCGGTTCGCCTCAGCAACCCACAGGGGAATGCTGCTGGCGCTGCTGGCGAGGATGAGACTCACAAGACCCTGCGGTTGAGAGAGGGCATATTCGAGCGCGAATAAGCCTCCGAAGGACTGTCCCCATAGATGCACTTTCTCAAGACCCAGTGCGCGGCGCGCGATGCCAATTTCTTCAACGGAACGCTCGATTGTCCACAGCGAGGGGTCATTGGGCTGGTCGGAACGCCCGCAGCCGAGCTGGTCATAGAAGATGACGCGGCGGCTATCGGAGGCCAGCGCCGCCATATCCGTGATGTAGTCATGGGGAACGCCGGGTCCGCCGTGCAGGGTTAAGAGCGGAGTGTTCTCATGCGCCGCGCCGCCACCTACTATGCGGTACCAGACACGGTATTCGCCCACCGGAATAAAACCTTCTTGCTCGCGCATGATTCTTCTGGCTCCCTTCATTGAAAATCTAGCTTCGCAGGTCAGCCTCTGCGCTATTTGTGCTTACAATTTGCGCGTGGGTCTGCCGCGCACGCGGGCGGGTGGCGGAATGTAGGCAGGGATGACGGTGATGATATCTCCAATGCGTACCTGTACCTGGTGGTAGCGCATTCCGGGATGGTGGTGCTGCGCGAAAAGCATAAGCAGGTGATGCGCGATCACGCCGGCATCATCGGTATGGTTGGAGAGCGCCATCTGCCCGATGATCGCTTCCTCGGCGGCAGTGACGGCCACTTCCTCGCCATCGTTCCTCATGACCAGCTTGCGTGTTTCCTGGCGCAGTGTGCGGTTGGGCCAGAGCATCAGGGCGATGACGCGCCCCTTGATATGTTGTTCGCGCAGACGCCCGCTGAGGTAATCGGCCAGCTTGCGCACGGCGGCGCATGTTTCGTCGGCATCGGCGGCGTGATGGAAACGCACGCGCGCATTCTGGCTCATCGGCGGCGCGTCAGGCACAACCAGGCTGACATCCTCGCCATTCGCCAGGTGGGAAAGCCAGCCTCCGAGCTGTCCCATGCGGCGGCGCAGTCCTTCTTCCGCCAGTATGGCGACTTGAGCAAAGGTGGTGATACCAAAATCTTTTAGATGCGCCACCATTTCAGCGATAGCTACCGCGTCAGTCGCTTCGCCCTTGTTCTCGATCTCCGGGGGACGCGATGTATGGCTGTCATGTTCGCCGAGTTCGGGGAACGCACCCGGCTGACCCGCGCCCGCCGCGCGAACTTGCAACAGCAATGAAAGCGGCAGTGTCTGCACAAAGGATGCTTCGCGCCCCGGTGGAATATAAAGTACCCCGGTGCGGCCATCTTTGCGGCTCAACAAAGCGGCCAGTTCAGCGATAGCCTTGCCGTTGGCGATGCCGATTTGCGCGGTCAGGCCCATTTCGGCGATTTCCGCGCAGAGACGTTCGGCCAGCGAAACGGGCGAGTCGAAAGGTAACTCACAGCCGCGTAAGTCAATGTAGGCGTCGGACATGGGTATGGTTTCGATGATGCGTGAATACGCGCGATAACGCTCGCGCAACTGGTGCAGCACCGGTTGATAGCGGTCATATGACGCGGGCAAGAAGCGCACGCGCGGCGCGATACGGTAAGCGCGTCGCAGGGGCATACCGGGACTGACGCCCAGGCGCTGCGCGGCGGGCGAGACATCAATGACTCGCCCCGGCTCGTTGGGCCGACCTGTGCCGGTGCCGACCACAAAGGCGATCCCGCGCAATGACGGGTCAAACGATTCTTCCAGGGTACAGTAAAAGTGACGGATGCGAGCGTGCATGATGCCCTGACGCAGTCGCGCCAATTCAGCAGCGTGAGCCGCCTCTTGAAAATTTCCTGGTAAGCCTGTGTACTGTCTTCCCGAAGTCGCGCCATTCGTATTTGATGGCGTCTGTGTTGCAGGTATATTTAACTGGTAGTGTTGCATAGTGGCCTTCTGGCTAATTTCTGATTCTATACAGATTATATCGCAAAAATCGTACAGTTGTTTCCTCATCTACTTCTTCTACCCAACCCAAATACATCATACACGCCAGCGCCATCCAGGAAAGTGATCACTATATGCT
>DAHVFL010000219.1 GCA_027316975.1 Chloroflexota bacterium
GACCTGCATGGTGGTCTTTTCGCGGTCATACGGGACATCCTGTACAATGGTGAAGCGGGGGCCGCAGTTGGCGCAGTTGATGAAAGGATAGCGATAGCGGCGGTCGGCGGGGTCGAAGGCTTCGCGCAGGCAGTCGTCACAGGTTGCGCTATCGGGCGAGATGAGCGCTTGCCGAACAGACCCCTGCTGGCTATGTGTGATGCTGAAGCCGTTTTCGTGGCAGAGCGGCAGCAGTTCGGTAACGACAGAATCGATGCGCGCAAGTGGTGGAACCTGCTCGCGCAAGGCCAGCTGGAAGCCATCGAGGGATTCAACGCTGCCCTCAACTTCGATAGTGACTCCCTGGCTATCGTTGAGTACGAAACCAACCAGACACCAGCGCAGCGCCAGCCCATAGACGAAAGGCCGAAAGCCCACGCCCTGCACAATGCCCTGCACACTAATGCGTCGCCGTTGAATTGTCGAACTGATTACGGATGCCATTATCCGCTTCCTTTTCGGTCGAGTCGCTATACGCCGCGCGCGAATGTACCAAGCCAATCACACCATGCTTCGAGTCCTTCACCCGTCTGGCAGCTTACCTCAAAGATATGCAGGTTGGGATTGATAGACAGCGCTTGCCGCCTGACCTTTTGCAGGTCGTAGTTGACGTAAGGGAGCAAGTCGAGCTTGTTCACAATCATTACCTGCGAAATGGCGAACATTTGCGGGTACTTGGCGGGTTTATCATCGCCTTCGGTGGTACTGACAACCACAACGCGCAGATCTTCTCCCAGGTCCCAGGCAGCGGGGCAGACCAGGTTGCCAACGTTCTCGATCACGAGCAGGTCCACGTGCGCCAGATCAATTTGCGCGAGCGCGTCGCGGATCATGTGAGCTTCAAGGTGACAGGTTCCCTGCGTGTTGATCTGGACGGTTTCAGCGCCTGCCGCTTCGATACGTTCCGCGTCGGCGCTTGTCTCGACATCGCCCTCGATCACACCGATGCCGAGCCGCCCGCGCAGTCGCTCAATGGTACGCTCCAACAGGGTTGTTTTGCCAGCCCCTGGTGAACTCATTATGTTGAGCGCGCGAATGCCGCGCGCGCTCAACGACTGGCGAATCTCCTGAGCGACATGCTCGTTGACGGCCAGGATATTCTGAGCGAGGGTCACTTTAGGCATGATTGTCGTTCCTCTCGATTTCCAATTCCATAATCTGGAGTTCGGTACCCGAGACGACTTCGCTGGACCACTCCTGACAGGTGGGACACAGGGCGACATAGTTGACGACGGCGAACTCGCTGTCGCAGCGACGACAGAGCGCGCGGTGTGGCACGCTGTCGATCAGCAAATGCGCGCCCGTTAAAACCGGGGCCATGCTGGTTAGCATTTCGAAGCTGAACGCCAGCGAATCGCCAACAATGCCACTGGCCTCGCCAACTTTGAGTCGCACGCTTTTAACACGCGCCGCGTTGCATTCGACAGCTTTGGCCTCGACAGCCTCGACGATACTCTGGGCGATAGCGAGTTCATGCACGGCCAACCTCATTCCAGGTACGTGTTACTGCGTTACATCGAGCGTATACGCCGGTAACGCAGAATATCAGGAAGTTGTGTCAGTACGACAACTACTCCAACAAGTACGAGTACGCCAATAACGATTAGCAAGATGATCCAGCCCATCGTCTTTCCTTTCTCTGCACATGGCGCAGGCCGTCGCAAGGATGCTGAAATGCACCCCGTTACATTGCTCGCATCTTCAGATACCGCTGAACGTCAGGAAGCTGCTGGAGGATCATATAGCCCGCCACAAGGGCCAGGGCAAGAGCTAGCAACTTGAACATTGTATCCGTTCCTTTCTTGTACTCAATATAAGAATCGTCTAACTGCTTTTATGCTTGACTACGTATCGGAACCGCCTGCTCGACGAGCGAGTCGATCATCCTCACCGCTTCAGCGACGGCTGCCTGCACTGGTTCGCTCAATCCCATTTGCATCCCGCTATACTCACTATCGCTCATCGGGGAAGGTTCGCAGCCAACAAGCAACGTATGGATTGGTTTTGCGCCTAATGTCCTGGCGTAGGCAAGCACCTTCACAGGGTCCATACTGTGGTTATCCAGCGCTACTCTGCCAGCTTCTACTCCTTTCTCGGGACTCATGCCTGACAAGTCCGGTTCGATCAGATACAGCGTGCCTGGTGAGCCACCTCGCGGGATAGCATCAACCAGTATAAGCATATCATACTCATCGAGCAAGGCGTAGGCCAGGTCCATGCCCCGAATGCCGAAATCGGCAACCTGAACGCCCTGCGGGTACTGCCGGGTCTCGCGGCTCATCAGATGGTGGGCAACCTCAACCCCAAAGCCATCATCACCCAGAAAAATATTGCCTATGCACGCAATAAGTACGCGCCCAGGCTGGCGTCCCGCCGGTGATGTACTGTTCACAGTTTCTTCCATGGCTAATCCTCGTCGTCTCCATCCTCCCCCAGCGGTTCTACCTCCTCCGGGAAGAAAAAGAAATGATGACCGGGCAAGATGCGGTCGTCATTCTGCATCTGCTCCATAGCGGGATCATCATCCGCTGTGACTACCAGGTAAAGGCGATTCTCGAAATCCTGGTGGATGACCTCGATCCTGGCAGTCTTGCCATCAAGAACCAAATCGAAAGCATCAGCACGTCCCTTTTTGGGGTGCAGGCGTACCCGATCTCCTGCCCTCACCTCCTTCCCAGCAATGGTTATCGATTCTGGCGGTGGGTAATCCTCGCCAGGAAAATTCCAACCTCCACGAGGCATCATGCTTTTTCTCCTTCACTGATGGGGCGCAGATCGCGGATTGCGCCATGCAGCTTCATGAATTGCTCGGGCGTCAGGGCCTCTGTCCGCTCCAGTATCTCGCGCGTGCGCTCGTCCTGCCGCATTTGCTCTTTCTCTTCATCGGTCAGAGTCATGATACGCAGGCTGAGAATTTCATCAATTTCAGTGCCATCGAAGAGGTTGCCGGGACTTTCCGGGGCAATCTGCGGGTAATCATACAGGATGATGGGCGAGGATATCATGGCATTGCGTTCTCCATCCTGACCGACCAACACCGGCCAGGTGCGGAGATTTTGACATTCCCTGACGACAGGTTGCGCCGCTTCGGGCGGCTCTAAAAGTGAGATGAAGGAGCCATGTCGTACCTGTAAGATGGTGTGCGTAGAGACAAACGATTGGAACAAAACCGCATCGCGCCGGCTCGTCACCTTGCCGGTCTCGGGTGTCCTGTTTTCAATGTGAATGCTAAGCTTGAAAATGTTTTCACCCACTGGCTCTGCCGCAATGATCGCTGCACCTACGATTGGCTGCTGCTCTCGAACAATTTGTCCTGGAATTGTCGAAGCTTGCTGTGCCTGGTTCTTTTCCTCCACCAGGCGCTCACCGGGAAAATTGATCTCCACAATGCGCGGCTGCGCAAGCAACTCGGGCAAGGAAAGATTGAGCACGCTCACCTCGCGCTCCACGCCCTCTTGCAAAGGTTCGCCAGCAAAACGGCTTGCCAGGCCCCACTCACCTGCAAAAGGCTCTTCATGAGCGTTCTTCGCAGGTTCGGTCTGCGCAACTGAACGGAGCAGCAAGTGTAGAAACCGTACGGTGATGTCGAGCGATATATCGCCTGGCTGCCCATTGTCCGCCTCCACCAGGCACTCGGTGTGCATGGTCCAGGGTTCAATACCGCCGTTGGCCTCACTATATTCACGTGGATAGATGACGCCGAACGTCCAGCGCGTGCGGTTTTTGATGGCTGACTGCCGGTATGGATAGAGAAGATAGCCCTCGAAGAGTACCGCGTTGGCGACTTCCTTGATTTGATCTAGCCTCATGACTGGACCTCCTCGCTACTTGCCCGCAGCAGGTGGTCAAAAGCTGCCTCCCAGGTAGGAAGCCCATGCGCGATCTTATACTGGTAGAGCTGGTCGAAGACATCCTTCGGCAGGCGAATCCACGCGCTATTGGGAAAGGAGGACTCTATCGCTGCTTTCCAGAGAGCAACCGGCAGGCGGTACGTCGCTTCCTTAGACCAGGAAATCTGCGCGATCTGTAAATTGCCAGCCGCGCCTTCATAGAAGATGGTTCCACTGAACAGGAAACTGAGAGGGATTTCACCGTCCTCGAGGGCATTGAAGTACTTTGTGCTCACCACTTCAAAATCATAAGAACACGGGACAGGCAGATCGACGACGGTACTTCCTGAGAAGCGCGGGACTACCGTGGTGACATGCGTCCACAGAAACGCGCGCAGGGTTTCACCCCAGCGTTCCGGCGTACCAAAAAGCTCCTGTGATCTGGCCTTTTCTTCGGCGGTATAGCGCCGTTTTGTAACAGAGAGCATGATCTGGCACTTCAGGTTGACATTATGGATCTGCACTTCCTCGCTCTCGTTGGCGATGCGCATTTTGAAGATGAGCATCGGAAGCACGCTATAGGCTGCAACCTCTGCGCTAATGATTTCAAAGTTCAGGTCTAGCATTAGCCTCTCCTCCAGGCGGGGGGATTATTTGTAGGCCAGGTGTTGGCCGAGGAATCCTCGACCGTGATCGCCCTTGCGCGCAGGCGCTCAAAGAACTCCTCAATGGCTTTCCAGACCTCTTCACCGCCGCTCAGACCTTTCCACTTGAGACGGATCAGGCCAACAAGTTCGTAGCAGACATCTATGGGGGCAATATAGTGTTCGCGATACTGCTCACCACCTCTGTTCTTCACCCGGTTGATAAGGAGCGCCTCGACATCGGGTTCCAGATTGTTCAGGATAGGGTTGGCGCTGACAAGCGCATCCCAGCCTTCCAGGGTGAGCGTGGACTCCATGGCACCCGCCGGGCTGGGATAGAAGGCCATAACACGTTGAGCGGCTGTGTTATGAAAGATATAGACCATGTTCACAGGAATCATGAGGTCGTCCCACTGTTCATCCGTCATCTGGAAATCCAGGAGTTTCAGAAAGCGCGATGGTACAAGCCGGTACTTCCCCTGCCCGGCTCCCGGATCACCAAAGAGTATTGAACAAGGAATGCATACGCAGATCAACGTTCGCCTGGCGAGTTCCAGAAGGTGGCGGTGATCTGCCGCAATCTCTGAACTGCAAAGCTCGCACTGCTCCACAGGAGGGCGCATTTCTCGCCTGCGCGTAAACTGGCGCAGCACGTCGAGGGATGCAGAGGAACGATCATCAGAGTTATTTGTCAGGTCGAATGACGACATGGTTGCTCACCTCATCTCGCGTGTGTGGACAGGATCACCCCGGGTTGTTCGTCTTTTGCCAGCGCTGACAGGGCCACTTTTACCTTGCCATTCTCCACCAATAGTGGGACTGGTTCGAGGAACAGGCCAGCAGCATCCAGGCATCGTCCCGCCAGGCACACATCATATTGCCGCCCGCAAGAGGAACAGGTAAGGATCGTTCCTTCTAACCTGCCGCCGTCAAGAGGCGCATCGCAATTGCTACACCGGTTATGGTAAGCATAGTAGGTGTACGCAATCGAACAGAAGAGTACCGGTTTCCTCTGTACGGTGATTACCGTAAGTGTGTCTTCAGGAAGCGATGGCAGTTCCTCCACCGCACTCCATCCACTGTTCTGCTCCGTTGAGCGCGCGCTATCTTTGTGTCGTCGTGTGGGAACAAAGGTGATCGGTACGCCTGGGCGCGGCGGTGGATCGGTAACGCCTTCTACCTGAAGCCCATCCAGATCTGGAGCGGCCTTGTAGATAGCCTCCTCAATCGCTAATTTGAGTGTCATGGTTGAGCCGGGACAGCCGTGGCAACTACCCTCAAGGCGCAGGTGAGCTATGCGGTCTTCAACCTTAACAAACTCGACGTTGCCACCATGCGACTTGAGGTATGGCCGTACCTCTTCCAGGGCCGAGATGACGCGCGTCTCGATGTCGATTGGATGCAAACCGTGAAGCAGAAATAAGGAACTCAGCAGTTCATCGCTCGCGAAGGTATCGATCAATGCGAGACCCGCTACTTCCGACTCGGCAGTAATTTCAAGCAGCCGTGCCAGCCCTTCACCATACATATCGAGAAGCGTCTGGACAAGCTCCTCAGCCGTGGCGCGCGCGCGCGGATCAGAAAACTCGGAGACCTCCTGGACCAGCGCATCGAGTCGCGCCGCCGGGTGCTGGTGTCCCTGCACTTCTTGTGGCATTACATATTCTCCTCTTTAGCCTTCCAGATACTTCCCCCGACCAGAAAAGCTCTGGCCGGAGATAGTCAATTGTAGCGGAAGAACCGGCCTGCCGGTCGTGGATGTGTCAGGGTGGCGGCAAATTTGGGCTGGTCGGATCTACCGGTTCTTTAGGATTGACGCCTGTGGATGACCTGGCCGTTGACTTCCCCGCGGGACGTTTTGCTTTACCAGTGGCCCCGGTATCCTTACGTCCGGCCTCTTTGCCCTCCTTTTTCTTCCTCTCCTCACCCTCAGGTGTGCCCGTCGTGTGCGCAGGACCAAGCAGAGTCGAAGCTGGCGGCTTCTGCTGCTCTGCCATTGGATACTCTCCTTTTTGTATAGTCAGTCCGTATTTCTACGATGTTCTATCTGCCCTTTCATAACTACGCCGTGGCTGTAGGAGTGTGAAGCGCGCTACAAAAGTCGTCCTACAGCCACAACTGGTGAGATGCACTACGAGTTTATGCCAAATGTTGGCGAGAGAACCTTCTGAAGCTCTTTCCCTTCGCCCAGGTACATGTGAACACCACACGGCAGACAGGGGTCAAAGCTGCGAACCGCTCGCATGATATCGATGCCCTTGAAGGTGTCCGGGCCGTTCTCTTCGAAGATGGGCGTGTTCTGCACAGCATCTTCATAGGGGCCGGGCGTGCCGTACATGTCTCGCACACTGCCGTTCCAGGGTGTTGGGGGATAGGGATGGTAGTTGGCGATCTTGCCGTTTTCGATAACCATGTGATGGGAAAGCACGCCGCGTACCGCTTCGTGGAACCCGCAGCCGATGGCTTCCTTTGGCACCGTGAAGTCGCTCCAGGTCCTAGTGTGACCCGCGCGCACCTCGTCAAGCGCCTTCTCTACGCAGTGCAGCGCGACGGCGGCAGCGTAGGCCTGGAAGTATGTCCGCGCGCGGTTGCGCTCGATAGCGTTGCTCCATTGCGGAATCTTCCACTCGAACTCCACCGCTGGCTTTGTGGCGCTCTTGGGCAGGCGAATCATGACGCTGTGTCCGGTAGCCTCGACCAGACCTCCCAGGTTTACCAGCCCGGCCAGAGCCGTCGACCACAGTCGAGCGATAGGGCCGCCGCCGGTATCGAGGGCCAGGTACTTCCCCGTGCGCTTGTCGTACCAGCGAGGCGACATCGTCCAGCTGTATTTGTCATTGAAGTCGCGTTTCTGCGGTCTGGGGATGGTGGTCTGATTCCAGGGGTGGCGCTTGTCGACCGGGTTGCCAAGCGGGTCGCGATCGACGAAGGTGCGCTGGTTATCCCAATCCTCGTAGTAGGAACTTCCCAGCAGGATGCGGATACCGAGGTTGATGTCAACCAGGCTTGTCGTCACTAACTCCCCGTCCACCACAACACCAGGGGTGACGAACATGGCGCGTCCCCACTTTTCCATGGTGCGATAATCGAAGTCGCACACATCGGGG
>DAHVFL010000021.1 GCA_027316975.1 Chloroflexota bacterium
TCAAGTGGGAAGGTATGCTGTTGGGGCAGCTTTTCAGCTACCACCAGACCGATCGCGGCAACTCCAATGCGCTGTTTCAGAGATTTATTAACCCCACTCATTACAGCAGCATCAACGCCAAGTCCAGCCATCAGCAAAAAATGTTGCCGCGCTTTAGCCGTTGGCTTCACCTTTCTCACCTGCGCACCTGCTGCGGAGGTTCCCTCAGCCGGAATCTGCCCACCATTTTCCTGTGTCGTTGGAAGGAAGGTGAGTGATTTGACTTTGACGCGCCCTACATCCACCCGGCGGTCTTCGCTGCTGACCAGAGCGAGCGCTGCTTTTACGGAGTCGCCGGGAAAACCTACCTCGGTCGCCCACACGTTAGCGGTCCCACCGGGAATAATGCCGACCAGGCTCTTTTGTGATTTACCATACATAGCGCCATTGACGACCTGGTTGAGGGTGCCATCACCGCCATAAGCGATCACCACATCATAGCCCTTTTTGGCGGCGGTGGTCGCCAGTTCCATCGTATGACCGCCGTACTGCTTGAGAGCAATATCGGTCTCCCAGCCTGCCGCCGATAAAACGGCCAGGATGGCGTTCAGCTTTGCCAGATTTTGCCCATCTTTGGGGTTTATTACCAGGCACGCTCTTCGTGTAGGCATCGAATAACTCCTTCTCTGGTTATAGACTCTTCAATATAGAGGTAAATGATACTTCTATGAAACTCTACCTCTTGCACTGGCAAACTGGAAAAAAAGTTTCAGGGAGATATGTTATACTCATCTTCTATGATGTTCTAACACTGGAGGAGGTATGTTCATGAACAGACATTACGGCTGCCAGGACATGGTATCGCCACTGCGCACCGTGCTTGTGAAACGCCCCGACGCAGCCTTTGGCTCCGCCAATGCGCAGGCATGGCATTACGCGGCAAGGCCCAACCTGTCGATCGCGCAAGAGGAGCATGATGCCCTGACTGATACATTGCGCAAAAGCGGCGCGGAGGTGATCTATCATGACGAGTACCAGCCCGATCACGCCGATGCCATCTTTGCTTTTGACCCCTCGCTCGTCACCGATGGCGGCGCGATTATTTTGAGCATGGGCAAAGAGAAACGGCGCGGCGAAGAGGCAGCTATGGCGCGCACGTATGAGAGGCTGGGCATTCCCATCCTGGCAACCCTGCATGGAGATGCGCGAGCAGAGGGCGGGGACCTGCTGTGGGTCGATCATGATACGCTGGCCGTCGGGCTGGGGTTTCGCACCAACGCCGAGGGGCTGCGCCAACTGCGCGCGGCCCTGGCTGGTATCGGCGTCAAGGTCATCGCGGTCGAACTCCCCTACTTCACCGGCCCCGAGGCGTGCCTGCACCTGCTTTCGATGATAAGCATCATCGATTACCACACCGCCGTCGTACACACGCCATTGATGGCCGTCCCTTTCTGGCAAGAATTGCGGCGGCGCGAGTTCACCCTGATGGAGATTCCCGCATCAGAGTACAACATGATGGCGACCAACGTGCTGGCGCTGGCTCCCCGCAAATGCCTGATGCTTGAGGGCAATCCTCTGACGAAGCGCCTGCTGGAGAATGCTGGTTGCGAGGTGATGACCTATCGCGGCAACGAGATTTCGCTCAAAGCCGAGGGCGGTCCCACCTGTTTGACCCGCCCGCTTTGGCGAGAATATCCCTGAGGCAGGAAAGTACTGCGAAACTATTTTTGTTGACACGTTAGCTCCGCTATGTTAATGTAGGCGCGGGGAATATCGATACATGCCAACGTTTCGCGACCTGCCCACTTTTTCATCATAAGGAGCGCAATCTATGAGCACCTTTGCTGACAACCTTCATTTCAGGCACACCTCGCCCTCTGGCATTATTTCATTCAGTCTACTTTCCCTGTTGAGCATAGTATTTATTGTAAGCGGCTGCGGAAGCACAGCCCTTGCGCAAACTGTCACCATAACTCCTCACACCGGGCTGCAATTCAGCACGCCGGTGCGCCTGGGCTTTCAATCGGGGGATGATTGGGAACCGGCGATTACTTCTGACCGCTACGGTCACATCTATGCCATGTATAAGCATTACGACGTGACCGGCGGGGGAACCTGCGCAGGCTGCGGCCTGCATATGCTCTTCCAACGTTCGGATGATGGCGGGCAGACGTGGACATTGCCACGCGCTATTGCTCCCGGCGTCTTTAAGGGCAAGAGCGGACAGGACGACCCTCAAATCGTGGTTGACCCCGTAGATGGTCGCACAGTATGGGCCTCTTACATGCAGAATTTCCCGAAAGCGTCGATTGACGTGGTCAAATCGACCGATTTTGGCGTAACATGGAGCGCGCCCGTAGTTATTTCCGCGCCACCACAAAACTATGATAAAGAGACGCTGGTAGTGCGAGGCAAGACCATCGCGGTAGGGTACGATGATGGAGTGAATACCTGGGTATCGATTTCACTCGACGGGGGAAAACGCTGGGCGCAGCAAGAGATGTTCCCCGGCAACGCGCAGTTCTACGAGTCGCTTTCGGCTGGCGGCGGCATCGACTCGCGCGGCAATATCTATTTCAGTTGGAACAGTTTTGACCAGGCACACAGCAAAACGGGCAACGGGCCTGTCACCCTCTGGATCACGAAATCAACCGATAATGGCCTTCACTGGACACGTACCGTTTTCGCCATGAGCGGCGCGCCTCCCGCGTGTCGTCCCTGCGGCTTCTCCTATTTCAGCGCGCAGGACGCTATGAAGATTGGCAGCGATGATACTATTTACGTCCTGTGGAATAGCAGCGTTAACCTGACAAACTTCGCGCCGGAGCGCATTTACTTCGCCCGTTCGACCGATGGCGGCCAGACCTTTTCGCCTCGCGTCGATGTATCAGACGCGCCCGCGGGCATCGAGCACAGTTTCCCCGCGCTGGCGGTCGGCAAACAGGCGGGCGATGTGCGTATCGCCTGGATGGATAAGCGCAGCGGCAAATGGAACGTCTTTTTCCGCAAAAGCAACGACGGCGGACAGCGTTTCAGTTCGACGGTACGCATTTCCAGCTTCGTCCCCGGCTATTCGTACCTGACGCCAACCGGTTACACCCTGCCCTACGGCGATTACTTCCAGTTGACGGTAAACCCGCAAAACCAGACCCAGATAGACTTTGGCGAGGGGCCGAATTATAACGGACCTGGAAATATCTGGACTGCGCACAGTATAGATGATTAAAACAGTGGTCCCGGCAAATGGCTCTGTACAATAGCATTATCAACCAGAGAAGCCGGAACCGCGCCGAAGTGGGAGCACACGGTCATCTCCTGCGGGCTGGTAGCAAACTGGATGTAGGCCTGTGCTTGAGGCGTTCCATTTCCCAGGGTATAGAGAGTCACGCTGTCAATCGGAGTTGCGTGACCACGCGAGGGCGGCATTTTGCCATTCGTTACGGTAGAGTGAGATGTCGGAGTACTTACTTGAGTAGAGACGGTGGTAGGGGTTGTTTTATTGCCAGGATTACTGTGGAATCCACCTGTCTGGTCCAGGTTCTGCAATGGTAAAAACGGCAGGCTCTCAAGTTGAAAAGGCGTGGTGGCGAAAAAGAACACGATACCTGTCAGGCCGCATACTATGATAAGCACGGAAAGCAGGGTAAATATGCGCGACCACGTCATAGCGGTGCGCCGCGCTCGCACAGGGATGCGGCGGATCGGTGTCGTCGCAACCACTACGGGCGGCCCATCGTTTCTGATGGCGGCTATCAGGGCATCCACAAAAGCCGCGACAGTGGGAAAACGCGCCGCGGGACTTTTCGCCAGCGCAACTCGCGTCACCAGTTCTACCGCTTCGGGTACATCAGGACGCCATTCGCGCACAGAAGGAATGGGTTCATTGGCGTGTTTTAAGGCTATTTCACCCCCGCTATCACCCTCGTAAGGCAGGTGTCCAGTTAGCAGGCGGAAGAGCAATACGCCCATCGCGTACATATCACAGGCGGGCGAAAGTAGACCTACCACCTGTTCAGGCGCGATATAGGCGGCGTTGCCTTCTTGCACCTGCGCCACCACTGCATCGTTCTCGCCGCGCGAATGCTTCATGCTGAAATCGGTGAGCAGGAAACGCGCCTCTTGCTCTACTAATATGCTCGTCGGCTGGATGTTGCCATGCACAATATGCTGTTGGTGGGCATAGTGCAAGGCCGCGCCTACCTGGGTAATTATACGCGCCACCAGTGGCAAGGGCAGGGGCGTTGGTAAAGGCGCGTCCTGCTGCTCTGCCTCCCAACGCTGCAGAAAGCGCTCCAATGTTTCCGCTTCTGTCACCTGCGTCACGCTATAAAGCAGGTCGTCTCCCGCGCCGTACTCGATCAAGGGTTGGATATGTTCGTGGTGACAACGCCAGACTTTCTCGACCTCTGCGGCAAAGTGTTCCTGAAAGCCGGTCGGGTCGGGAAAAGCAGGCCGGAAGATGCGCAAAATGACATCATATCCGCCGCGCGTCGTGGGACGCGCGCGATACGTCTCCACCATCCCTTCACGTTCCAGGCATTCGAGCAAGAAATAATTACCCACCATTACCCCGGCGAGTTCTGCCATGTCTTCCCTCTTTCATGTATTGACAGCGCACCAGGGCGGACGCCCAGCCCCTGGCCTTTCACTGGTAGGTTTCTTGAAACGCGCCGGTCGCCAGAGGCTGTCATCCTGAGCGCAGCGAAGGATCTCGCGCCGTGCCGCACGGAGATCCTTCGCTGCGCTCAGGATGACAGCTCCCACTCGCTAGCCCTTTCCTAAAAAACCTACGAGTGAAAGGCCCCTGGCCTCCGCCCTAGTCGCGCCCCGGCTCTGGATTGTTACACCGTTGGCGCCGACAGGTGGCTTCGAAGGGCCGATGCCGACATCATCGTATAGGGTACTGCGCCGCTAGTAGCGAGAGCAGCCTCTCCGGCGCTGGTCAGGCAAAAGCTGATGAATGAGAGGGCTGCTCCCTGCGCCACCTGATTGGTATAGAGATGCTCAATGGACCAGAATGGATATGAGCCGCTGGCTACCGAGGATGCGGACGGGTTTACGCCATTGATAGCGATGCTCTGCGCCCCGCTTCTATTGCCCGCCACATCTGCCAGGGGCATATAGGTGATGCCGCCTGTCACATTTTTTATACTGACTCCCGCGCTTGTGCCACTCACCGTTTGCGTCACTCCATGCAGCACAAACATCTCGAATATGGTGCGCATCGTCGAACCGGAGGGTTGTGTGAGTACGATGATACGCTCATTTGAGCCGCCCACCTGCGACCAGTTTGTGACTTGACCCGTATAAATAGCCCGCAACTGCGCGGTTGTCAGCGTAGTTATCCCGGTATCAGAGTTGACGACCACCGCGAACGTGAGGGCTGCCACCTGGTAGTCCACCAGGCCGGGTCGTCCGCTCGACGGCAGATCGGAATAGGCCATGTCCGCGCTTCCATTCATCAGCGCGTTCAAGCCGGTCGAACTATCACCGGCACTGTAGGAAAAATTGACACTGCCGGAACACTGGTTGCCATAATCGGAGGTGAGTTGAGCCACAGCAGGCACAAAGTTTGACGAGCCATCCAGGTTCAGCGATCCTGTGGCGCAGGCAAAAGCTGGAATGGCCGGGTTGGTCGGAATTGGCGCGAGCGTCGGACCCGGCGTAGGCTGCGTTGCCGGTGTAGCGCTGACAGCAGAAGGAGTTGGCGTCAGTGTGCCCCTCGGCGTAGCGGAAGCCGCTACTGTGGGAGTCGTGCCGGTTCCAACCGTCGCGCTCGCGCCAGTCTGCGCCGGCTGACCCGTGCCGTTCTTTGCCGCAGGTGCCTGGGAAAGAAAAGATGAAAGCAAAGCGCCAACCAGACCCATCAATAGCAATATCACTACAAGTACCGGCAATACCTTTTTCCGCCACGTCTTCTGTTGACTCTTGTCCTTGCCATCCCCGGATGTTTGCGCAGGCGCTGCGGATGGCTCCTTTTCAGGAGAGGCAACAGCAGTGGAGGCCGCAGGGGTAGAGGCGGTAGTAGGAACTGGCGCAGCAGGAGCGGGTGGAACCTCCGGCGTAAATGGCTCGTTGCGCAGGTAATCGTCAGCAGTCAGAGGTACGGATACCGAGGCCGTCTGCTCGTTTCCAATGGGAGACCATTCGACCGGACCTGGCGGCCAGAACAAATGAGTGCCTGCATCATCGTCGTCCTGTAAAAAATGCCGGGTGCCAGAACCTGAGCCTGGTGAGGCTCTATTCACGTTGGCGGCAGGCGTTGCAGGGGGCAACGGGACGGAGTTGCTCGCTGGCGCGGCCAACTGCTCAGGCGGCGCGGGAATGTCAGCCGGCGGCGTCATCATGGTAACGTTTGATGGCGCAGGCGTGTACGGGTCAGAGGACGCGAACGTCTGTCTATGCGTCAACTGGCGCGTTACAGAGGGCACAGATCGAGCTACGGGCGAGGCCACGGGCGAGAATGTCACCGCGACCTGCAACGCATCGCTCAACTCTTGCGCGGAAGCAAAACGATCATCTGAACGCTTGCGCATCGCCATTTGCAATACGCCATCCACAGCATCCGAAATGCCGGGGTCGATGGAACGCGCCGATGGCGTTTGCTGGCGCACATGTTTGAGCAGTACTTCGACAGGCGATTGCCCCACAAAGGGCGGGTAGCCGGTGAGTATACGGAAAAGCAACACGCCCAGAGCGTAAATATCGCTGGCGTGTCTCAAGACGCCCAGTGATTGCTCCGGGGCGGCATATTCCGCCGAACCCCAGCCAACGCGCGTCAGCGATTGCTGGCTATCGTCATAGCCGCGCACAATGCCAAAATCGGCCAGCAACATACGTCCATCCGCAGCGACAAACACATTCGATGGTTTAATGTTGCCATGTATGACATCATGGTCATGCGCGTACTGTATTGCGTCGCATACCTGTTGCATGATCGGCAGCGCCTGCATGGCGGAAAACTTGCCGCCCACCTGCTTGAGCAAATTATCCAATGTGCCACTCGCGATGAACGGAGTCACGGTATAGAGCAAGCCTTCACCCTCGCCAAACTCCAGGAATGGCAGGATATTCGGATGCTCAAACTGACCAATTTTTTCAGCTTCGGTCATAAAATATGCACGGAAGGCTTCGCGTTGCGCGTAACCTGGGCGAAACACCTTTACCGCTACTTCATAATTGCCCTCGCCAACCTGGCGACCGCGATACACATCGGCCACCCCTCCGCGATTGATACATTCGATAAGGAAAAAATCGCTTAATTGCACGCCTTCAAGAAGATCAGACATTTGACACCCCACAATACGTCGGAATTAGTATCTAGTTCATCGAAACTAAACGCGAAACGCGCACTATTTGGGTGAAATGGCACAGGTAGAGGGGAAAGGAGATAGGCTACCAACCAGAAGTACCGTAAAAAAAACTACGGCATCACAGGTGCAGCAACAAGATAAGCACAATGGTCACGATGTGCAGCAGTTGATCGAGCCAGATGGGGCCAATGACTTTGTAACGCGCTTTGAGGGCATCGACTACGAAGTGTGTGCCAAATAGAATAGCGGTAGCGAGATATGATGGGTGCGCGAAGAGTATAAAGACAGCCGTATAGGTGGCGCAGTGGTAAAATAGCACGTCCCAGTTTTTGCCTTTTTCGATGCTCATCCAGGCGCTTTGAAAGGCAAAATCCCCCACGAAATGACAGGCCAGCCAGACCAGCAACGCGGTCAGATTGATGGTGAACAGCATTGGCTTACCCCCTCAACGTCTTCTATTACAGCGAGTATAGCGCGGTAGCTGCTGGATGACAATGAGGTAGGTCGCCTAAAAACTGTGTGCTATCTCACACTTCAGGTTCTGGTTTGCGTTTTGCGCCAGGGTGTACTCGATAGCACGCGCAGCAGCAGTAAAGCGCCCACCAGTGTCCAGAAGCTGAAGGCCATATCCTGCGCCAGGAAGGAGCTATCGACCTGTCCCTGGATCATACCTGCCAGCATAGCCGCGCCCACGCCCACTGTCATCCAGCGCAGGTGGTCGCGCGTCTCGCCTCCAATCGCGCGCAGCGTTTTGAGGATACGGGTGAAGAGCCAGGCGAACAGGGCCAGAACAGCCACGAAGGCTATCAGCCCAAAGATACCTATACTGACCCATACATGCAGAAAGATGTTATGCGGATGTGAGAGGGTCGGCTCGTCAGAGAGGCCGGTTAAAGTTTGGGTGCCGGGAATATAGAGCACCCAGTAGTGACGAAGGTTCATGGCAGGATTGACACACAGGGTATTGGCGCTATAATAACACAACCAGTTATCCAGGCCAAAACCGAACAGGGGACGGTCGCGAATCATCTTGAGCGCGCTCTCCCACAAATATAGTCGCTTGGTAAACGTGCTGACACCATTCACACTCAGGTGACGGTTTAAGAAATCGATGATGAGATGCCGGAACACGAAACCACCCGCCAATAGCACAAGCAGCAATCCCAGGCAGCTTAGCCAGAATATTTTGCGGCTCGGCACAGGCAGCGAAAGCAGCACAATGAACAGCGTCGCGCTCCCAATAGCAACCCACGCGCCCCCAGACTGGCTCAAATAGAGTACAAGCAGCATGGGTATCAACGCGATGCCAGTGGCAATACGCACCCCCCAGGTCTTCAAAAAGCCGAAAACCTCGCCATGCCCGCTAATAAGCAGGGCAAGACCTATTGGGAGAGAGTAGTCAAAGAAGAGACCAACGTTGTTGGCGCTGCCAAACAGGGCATGGACGCGCCGCACACCATCTGGATCAGGCGCTATGGTGTATCGAAACAGGAAATACTGCGCCAACCCCTGCACGGTGACGATAAAGGCTGAAGCGAAAAGCGCCAGTAGCAAACGCGCTACGTCCTGCCGCGCTCGCAAACAGTGAAAAGCCAGCAACAGGTAAAGCAAGGGCGAAACGATTTCTTCGCGGAACGCGCGCAGCGCATCCTTACGCGCAAAAGCAATGCCGACCGAAATAGCGGCGGCCAGCACAAAAACGAGCAGAGGGATTGCAAACGGGCCAAGCCGGTCGCGCACTTCGCGCCACGAAAGGCGATAGCGCCAGGTGTTTTGCTGGAAAAATAGCTGGATGAGCGCAATAGCAACGCACACGCCCAGCGCTATTTCGGCCAGTTCAAATTGATACTGGCCGTAGACAGGTTTTTTAAGATAATAATAGGGGATGCTGATGGGCAACAAAGCTACCGCGAATGGCAGTCGATACCAGGCCAGCAGAGCAAAAACCAGAAGAAAGGGCAAGGAGAGCAGAGGATTGAGCGTAAAAATCCTGCTTGCACCCAGGTTGCTATTACCTGCTACATAGTAGCAGCCCAGCGAAAGAATCATGCCGGCTTCCACCAGGCGATTTTGCCAGAATGGTGAAAGTCTTTGCCAGCCACGCTTTTGATCTACCGGCGGATAATCTACATGATCCGCCTGCACGTCGCGGGTAAGCGCATCCTGTGGGTCCTGCTCCTGGGAAGTATCGGATGTTGAAATAACGTCCCGATGACTCATTACATCGATCACTATTCCGCGCAACTGCGCGCATTTTCAGAATGGTTTTATTTGCAGGTAGTTAGATATATGTAACGACGCAGGTATTGATTGCGTGGTAACTATAGCAAAATAATATCTTCGTGTCTACTGCCTGCTTGCTTTTCCATCGACACAAGGCAAACGCCATTTACTTGACTGCGCTGGCAGGCCACATGGAAAGCCGTAGCCCAAATTCCTCCGTGAACCAGACGCGGTCGCTGCTATCCACAAGCAGTCCATCGTACGGGTGCGAGTTGCTGACGCGGATTGTTCGTGCCACAACCCGGCCCGTCGCCGGGACAAGATACCCAACGCGCTGGCTGAGTGAGTCAGTAAACCAGACGTTGCCCTTGTTATCGACATCGATACCGGAAATATGCGTGCCGGTGCAGTTTGCCGGTAATATGCAAACGCCTTGAAAGGCAACAAAAACTGTATTATTTGCGGTTCGAGGATTGAATTCACCTATATTACCATTGAACCCGCCACTAAACCAGATATTCCCCGACCGGTCCGAAGTGATCAGGTGCGGGCGGATCGCGCCGACAGCGTGTTCTGTAATTTTAATTATCCCGGACGGAGTCGTTGTAAAGCTCCCAATCTGGTCTACGCCTGGCGCGTTCTCAGTGAACCAGATGGTACCGCCGGGATCAACTGTGATGCCGTATGGATTGCTATTTGGTGTGGGGATAGGATTCTCGACCACCTGGCCGGTTTGAGGGTTCAAAAAACCTATTTTATTGGTGTTCCATTCGGTGAACCAGAGGTTTCCTGACGTATCAAAGGTCAGGTCGTAAGGCGCGCTCCCTTTCTTCAAGGGCCATTGGTTCCAATTCTGGTTCTGAGTATCAAACTCGCCAATCGCATCAGTTTCGGGTTGAGTAAACCAGACATTGCCATTCTTATCGACCGCTACAAAAAGTGGGCTTGAGTATCCGATCGGTTCAATAAAATTTTGTATGAAGTTGCTATCTGAGTAGGCATATTGACCAAGTATACCCTGAGTCGTTGCCGGACATTTTGGTTTCGGTTCGCAACCCGGCTCGGCGACCCACACCAACCCCCGCGCGCTATCAAGAGCAATAGCCCAGGGCAATAAAGTAGTTGTTTCCTGGCTTTCCACATTGGATAGCGCGCGGTGTAAAGAAAATGGTATTTCTTCCGAGCGTTGAACGGTATAGGGCGGCTGGCGAACCACTTTCGGTTGCGCGCGACGCACGAAAGGCGAGGCAGAGTTTGTAAGCAAAAAAGCGGTTATGCCGGCAACGATAATTGCGAAGAGCGCTAACAGGATGCCAATTGTACCCCTCTTTTTCTTAGCCATAGAGCATACTACGTCCTCTCAATACATCAAGATTATGCAAAAAACTGGGAAGCATCCCTGCCAACACTAGTTCTACCCCTTGCCAGAAAAATGAAGCATCACAAACCTGTACCAAAGGTAATACGAATTGGACGCTCTGGTAGTACATGATATAGTATAAATAGGGTTGACGCATAGTAATATATCACGTAGAGTCGCCTGCGGAAAGAGGATTGTTGTATGTCCGCGTTTTATCAAGGGAAGCTCCCGGTAGTTTGTCCTCGTTGCAAAATAAAACTCCCACCGGGTGAGACTTCCTGCTACAACTGCGGTTTTCGGCCTGCTACTGCTCGCACAGAGAAACAAAAACGCAGGACATTGATCTACTTCTTATGCGTTTTTCTCTTTTTGATTGTAGCTGCGACCTATTTTGTGCGTTCCGCCGGTATATCGCTCTCGGCCCTTTTCACAAAAGGAACTCCTCCCCCTACTCCAATAGCCTATCCGTTGCCCAGAGGGACGCCTCTCTTCTCTGATAGCTTCTTTACCGATGCGAACGGGTGGAATCTCCAGAGTTCTCCTGGCAATTACGCGGTTTCTTTAAGCAGTGGAACGCTGACGATGGAGATTGACAAGAATCAGTTACTCTGGGAACTTTTGCCGGGCGAGAGAACCTATAGCGACTTTACGCTGACAGTCAACGCCGTGCTTAGTCGAGGTGATCGGAACAATGGCTATGGCATCTATATTCGAGGCGCTGCAAATGCGAAGAGCGACCTGGCTACCTATTATCGCTTCGAATTATACGGTGATGGCTCATACGCGATATTTAAGGGGACTACTGATGCGAGTGGCACATCCACCGCCACAAAAATTGTGAATTACACTCTGAACGCTGCTATTAAAAAACAAGGCGGCACCAATCAGATCATGATTATCGCCAAAGGCGCGGCTCTCTCCTTTATTGTCAACGGTCAGCTTCTCAAGACCATCACCGATCATAGTTATACAAGCGGTTCCGTTGCTCTCTTTATCTCAAATCTTGCAGAAGCAAAACCTGGTATCCAGGTACAGTTTTCCAGGTTTGCCATTTACCCGCTGCGCGCCTGAGAGTTTGTAGCCATAAAGAGGGAGCCAGGGCTTTCACTGGTAGGTTTTTTTGGAAAGGGCCAGCGAGTTAGGAGGTGTCATCCTGAGCGCAGCGAAGGATCTCTCGCCGTGCCGCACTGAGATCCTTCGCTGCGCTCAGGATGACACCTCTGGCGACTGCCTGTTGTAAACAACCTCCCGGTGAAGAGGGGGCCAGGGTGATGTCGAACATCACCCTGGCCCCCTCTTTATGGCTACGTGGTTAGCGAACCAGTTCTCTTACAAACTGCTGGAAGACATGCGCGTGATGGTCGATGTTATCCTGCGTATGCTGGATCGAGACGGTCCACTGGTCGTCGAAGCCGGGCGGGAAGAGGATACCGCGATTGGCGAGGAAGAGCCAGTAGGCATACGAAACATCCATGTCAATGTCAAACCAGGCGCGATAGTTGCGGGCGCGTTCATAGCGGAACATGGCGCAGCCCTTCGCGCCAATCCGGGCAACATGCATGGGCAGATCGAACTCCTCGATGACGGCCTCGTACTCTTTGCCTAATTGCTGGGAGAGGCCGTTGGCATGAGCATGAGCTTCCGGCGTGAAGATTTGCGTCAGCGTGACCAGGCCAGCGCGCATCGACATGGGATTGCCGTTGAAGGTGCCGAGGTGCAGCACTTCGCTGTGATTGATGCGGCGCATAATCTCCTCGCGCCCACCAAACGCGCCAATGGGCATACCACCGCCGATGGATTTAGCGAGGCAGATCAGGTCGGGTTCCACCGGGTAAATTTCTGTGACCCCGCCGGGAGCGACGGTCACGCCCGTTTTCACTTCGTCAAAGATCAACAGTACGCCATGCCTGCGTGTGACCTCGCGCACGCTCTGCAGGTAGCCCTCAAGCGGTAAAATTACGCCAACGTTCATGATGACCGCTTCCATGATGACCGCCGCCACTTCGCCTTCGTGCTCGGTCAGAATGCGGTCAAGCGCCTCAGCATCGTTGTAGGGGGCGATGATGGTGTTGGTCTTGAAATTAGAGGGAATGCCCTTTGAAGCCGGTACCGTGTTGGGACGCTCAATAGGACCGGCATCTTCAAGATACGGCTTGGTTGACATGAGAACTGCATCATGATGCCCGTGATAACTGCCCTCAATTTTGACGATCTTTTCGCGGCCCACATGCGCGCGGGCCAGCCGCAGCGCATCCATGGTGGCTTCCGTGCCTGAGTTGCAGAAACGCACCTGTTCGATGGGTGCGAAACGCCGCACCAACTCTTCCGCCAGGTAGACCACGTCAGCACAGGGCAAGGAGTACAGGCTGCCTTTGCCAAGCTGGTCGCGCAACGCCTCTACCAGCACAGGATGGGAATGGCCGACCAGTAGACTGCCAAAAGCCAGGTGGAAGTCGGTATACTGGTTGCCATCGAGGTCCCAGATCTGACTGCCCTCGGCGCGGCTGATAAATAACGGATACGGGGGGACGGCCTGGAACGAGCTTGAAACACCCATCGGCAGCGACGATTTGGCGCGCTCGTGTATCTGGTGCGAGCGCGGGGTTCGTTTGCGAAACTGCGCTTCCTCGCGATCCACGATCTCCTGTACATGGGTACGATTAATCGTGATTGGTGGTTCCCGAAGCATAGAATTACCTTTCATGGGAAAACAATGCGCTAGCATAGGGTCAAGTTTCTATTACCATTGTACCCTATAACCTGCAGGTTTGGCAATGCTATTAGTGGTTTTTGGGGAATTTTAGTACGAATAGTTCGCTTTTTTGTTATATTTATTACGATATTCGTAATTAGTTTGCGGATTGGCTCGATATGTGAGAAGCAGAGTGGTTAATGCCTTCTTCTATACACATTGACGTAATAGAAAACTGCAGCGAAGACGTTCATAAAAATAAATGCCAACTGCCAGTAAAGCTTCTCGTTCCCAGGCAAGTCGTCATTCCCACCCAAATCCCAGGCCATCCAAAGCCAAAATCCTCCCGCCAGTAAAGTGAAAATCAACGGAATTACAATGAGCCCGGAGTTCATAAATGTTCCTCCTTCCAGACAAAGCGACAATGAGAGTAATATGTTTCACTATTAGGAAACGCATACGTCCGGCAATTCCCAAATCACGACGAAGTTCAACTTCTGTCAATCGCCATACCAGTCAGGCCTGGCTCTGTACTTGCTTATTAGAAGAGGTTTTGACAGCAGGCACCGACGGCGGCACAACCGGTTTGCGTGTCAACCGGGCAAACAGACCGCCGGCGACCAGTAGATAGGCGGCGTAGAAGATGCCTTGTAAGATGGTGGGAGCTTCAGCATAGCCCAGGAAGGTGTGCAGGATATCGCCTAGAGTACTGTTTTCAGAGAGGATGCGAGCGGTATTCCACATGGGTGTGGCAGCAAATGGCAGCCAGCCGAGTTGTTGCATGTTCTGAACGGCATTGCCGAGCAGTCCGGCTGCAAAGAACAGCAGTAGAATACCCATGACGCGGAAGAAGATACGAAAGTCAAGTTTGTAGCCCAGTTTATATACCAGGAAGCTCAGGCCAATCGAGGTGAGCAAACCCAGGCTCGCGCCAAGTAAGAGCAACGCGCCGTTGGTCTGGAATGCGAAGGCCAGCGTGAAAACCGCCGTCTCCAGCCCTTCACGCCCGACTGTAGAAAAGGCCAGGATAGCAAACGCGAGTCCTGAACCGGCCAGTCCCGCCTTCGCCATAATGTCGCGTTTCAAGTAACGGCTGCGCTTCTGCATCCAGAAGGTCATGGTGGTCAATAGCACAACCGCCAGAAGATAGGTCAGGGTCTCAAATACTGCCTGGAAAGTTGAACCGACATAGTTGTAAATTGTGATATACAGGGCAACGGCGCCAACCAGTGAAATGAAAATCGCCAGCCCTACACCGGCCCATACCGCGCGCGCCTTCTCCATTTGACCAAGCTGGCGCAACGCGGCAAAGAGAATACTAACAATCAGACTGGCTTCCAGTCCCTCACGCAGGAAAAGCACGAATGTTGCTAACATAACTGACCTTCTTTACTAGTTTTGAGGTGTGCCTGACTCATTTAATTCCTGGTAGCACACTCAGATATTAGCATGACCTAATACAGAAAGTCAAGAGCAATTGCACAGGATTCCTCAAGAATTCATTCCAAAACCGTCACCCAGATTTTCGCAGCCACAGCCACGTTGATGCAAACTTCGCGCCCATCGACGCGCAGGCAAAAATTCTCTTCCTCATCCGGGACATCGTTTGTGAGGACGGTCAAACGGGTCTCAGGGGTCAGACCTTTTTCATGCAGGTGCAGAATCAACGCTTCTTCATCCTCTACCACTTCTGATATGCAGAGAATGGTAGCCTGCTGCCCCACTTCAATAGAGGAGAGACGCAGCGCGCCCTGGTCTTTAAGGTAAGTACGCGCGCACGGCACCATGCCGGGGATGGGATTGCCATGCGGGCAGGTCGTGGGATGATGCAGGCTGGCAACCACGCGAGCTTCCACCGCGCCCGATATAAAGTGTTCCAGGCGATGGGCCTCTTCATGCACCTGGTGCCATTGCATCCCCAGCATATCTACCAGAAAACGTTCGGTGAGACGGTGCCGGCGCAACACCGCTTCAGCCGCCGAATAGCCAGCCTCGGTCAATGTGACCACGCGCTTTGAGTCCATCGTGATGTAGCCATCCCGCACGAGACGCTTCAACATTTCTGTCACAGTAGGAGCAGAGACACGGAATTTTTCAGCCAGCCGCGCCCCGATCACGACTTCATCTTCCGCGCCCATATTATACACGGTTTCCAGGTATTCTTCACCCGTGGCGCTTAGAGATTCTTCTGTTTTCAAGCCGGTACACCTCGCCAGTCTGCCTGCGTTATTGCGTTATTGTCACCTGGATTGTAGCACTCCTCATGCTTTATGGCAACACAATATTTTACACATGCGCATGTATAGATTTTACAGGTCGCTATAGTGAGAAAAGAGAAGAGCAAGCAAGCGAATGGAGTATGTACCTGTGCAAGACATAAAATCAAAAATGACACAACAGACTGGAAATCGTGGCAAACAAGATCGGCGAGGGTTCGCCCTGCGATTTCTGTTTTCAAAAAATGCGATCTTACTCGTTTGTAGTGCGGTACTGTTATTCAGTTCCTTTGTAGTTTCTCAAGATCAACGCAGCGCCCAGGCTGCCAATCCGGGACCCGGCAACGGGTGCAAGTGGTATACGGTTCGCGGGGGCGATACATTAAGCGCCATCGCCTGGCGCTTTAACAGCAACTATTTGACACTAGCGCGCGTCAACGGCATTAGAAATGTCAACTTGATTTTCGTCAACCAGCGATTGTGTCTCCCTTATCGTGTTAGTGGCGGGAGCAATTCGGGCAGTGGACGCATCTCAAACGGTGTGCTGGCAAACGGCACCGTCCTCTGGTATGCCTATGGCGCTTTGCAATGGTCTACACGCGGCCAGGTAGAAGCATTATTGCGCCGCGCCGCAGCTATCTATGGACTGCCCGCCAGGTTGGTGTTGGCTATAGCGTGGCAGGAAAGCGGTTGGTACCAGCATGTCATCGCCTGGGATGGTGGCATCGGTGTCATGCAGTTGATGCCATATACCGCTATGGGTCTCAATACTCAGACACGCATTCGACGTGACCCCTATCGCTTATGGGACAACATATTACTTGGCACCGTCTACTTGCGCTCGTTATGGAACGGTTTTCGCGGCAACCTGGTGAAAGTCATTAGTGGCTATAACGAGGGCGGATGGGCCGTCATTCACCGGGGTATCTTCAACTGGCGTTACGTAAACAGCGTGCTAAGCCTGATGAGATCATTCCGCAATTGAAAAGCAAACGTACTCCATTTTCCTTCGTTTCCGTCCATTGTCGGTAACGCGAGAGCCATCCCGCTGTTTGGGATGGCTCTCGTGTTGTTTCCAGGAGCGGTCGCCCTGGCAGCTATTCATCAACCTTGAATTGTGGCTACATATGCCTTAAAATTCGCAAGCGTCTCCAGCATACTATCGCCGCCAAATTTCTCCAACCACGCCTCGGTTAGCGCGATTGCCAGCATAGCCTCGCCAACCACGCCGGCAGCCGGAACAACACACACGTCGCTGCGCTCATAGCGACCCTCACTGACGTTTTCACGCGCGCGAATATCAACGGTAGGCAGGGGATGCGCCAGTGTGGAAATGGGCTTGACTGCCGCTCGCGCCACGATACGTTCGCCGTTGCTGATGCCACCTTCGATGCCGCCAGCGTGATTGGTTCGGTGTTGCCAGCCCTGTTTTTCGTCGTACTGGATGACATCATGCACCTGCGAACCGGGCAACCTGCTCTGCTCGAAGCCATTGCCGATCTCGACGCCTTTGATCGATGGAATGCTCATCAGCGCGGCAGAAATGCGCGTGCTCAAGCGCCGGTCCCACTGGCTATAGCTGCCAAGACCAACCGGTACGCCGCTTGCCACCACCTCAAAGATACCGCCGCAGGTATCGGCCCGCGTTTTTGAGTCCTGAATACAGGCAATCATCTGCTCAGAGAGCGCAGCATCGCCGCAGCGCACAGGCGATTGTTCGACCTGTTGCCAGTATGTTTCGTCAAAGTTGTGAGCTATAGCGCTGTTGGACGCATCACCGGCAGGCCCGATTGCCAGCACGTGACTGCGTATCTCTACGCCAAATTGCCGCAAAAAGATCATGCATAACGCGCCCACCGCGACCCGCGTGGCCGTTTCTCGCGCGCTCGAACGCTCGATCACGTTGCGAATATCGTCATGCCCGTATTTGATGCTGCCAGCAAAATCGGCGTGTCCAGGCCGCGCCAGCGTCACAGGTTCAACTATCTCTTCAACCTCTGTAACGCTCATCTTGACCTGCCAGTTTTGCCAGTCGCGATTCTCAACCTCCAGCGTAATGGGCGAACCTAGCGTCTGACCATGACGCACGCCCGAACGAAACGTCACGCGGTCGCGTTCGATCTTCATTCTGCCGCCGCGACCGTACCCGCCCTGGCGTCGCTGCAAATGGATGTCGATATCCTCCGCCAGCACTTGCAACCCGGCAGGTATGCCCTCGATGATGGCCGTCAGCCCCGGCCCATGTGATTCGCCCGCTGTAAGAAATCTGAACATATATGTTTCCCTGTCGAACGCGATCAGTTGCGTCCCTGCATAGTATCGTTTTTTAATCCCAGCGCCTTACGCATCACCCCAACAGGCGCGTCTCTGCCCGTCCACAATTCAAAGGCCAGCGTCCCCTGATACAATAGCATAGAAAGCCCGTCCATGACAAAACAACCATGCGCCTGCGCCGCCTGCAAGAGCGGAGTGAGTCCCGCGTTAAAGACCATATCCATCACCAGTGACCCTACTGGAAGCTGGTTTACATCTATCAAAAGAGGTTCGTCGCTGCTTATGAGGCCAACCGGCGTGGCATTGATTACGAGATCTGCTGTTTGTAAGAGAGCGTCGGCATCAGAGATGTTGAATATTGCTCCACTTAGTCGCTTTTCCTCTGTAGATGAGCGTAAGTGATCTAGCAACACGTCAATGCGCGCCTTAGCGCGCCCGATTATATAGACGGACTGCGCTCCCGCATCAATAAGCGCAACGGCAGCAGCTCGCGCCGCGCCGCCTGTACCGAGGATGACCGTTTCTTTGTCGCGCGCGTCGAATGGTGAAGCGGGACACTCGGCCAGCGCGCGTATTATGCCAGGCGCGTCGGTGTTGTAGCCTACCAGTTTCCCGTTGCGATTGACGATGGTATTGACCGCGCCAATGCGACCGGCCAGCGCATCGCATTCGTCCAGCAAAGGCACAACATCTTCTTTGTACGGGATCGTGACATTAGCCCCCAGCATAGCGGGGGCGCGCAACGAAGCGACACGCTCCGCCAGGTTCCCAGGCGGCGTTTCCCACAGGGTATATTCGGCATCAAAGCCAATCTCGCGAAACGCGGCGTTGTGCATTTGTGGCGAGCGAGAGTGCGCCACAGGATAACCGATCAGACCTACCTGCTTCATTGGCTCGCTCCCTGTCCGCCGGGTGTACAAACCGCAGCTATTGCCTCACGCGCAATGCCTGCATCAATGGTGCTATACACATCAGCGTGTCCGATGCCCGTTACCAGTACCCAGCGCGTGTTACCTGCTCGCACCTTCTTGTCGCGCTGCATAGCCTGTATCACAGCATCAATATTCACCCCCGCGCATTGCACTGGCAGCCCGAATGCCTGTAACAAGGTGCGCTGCCGCTTCGCATCCTCCTGTGACAACAGGCCGCTTGCCACTGCGATACGCGCCGCCACCTCCATACCGATAGCCACCGCCTCGCCGTGCAGCCACGTTCCATACTCCGTGACGGCTTCAAGCGCGTGGCCGAAGGTATGCCCATAGTTCAGGATGTTGCGCAGCCCGCCGTCGCGTTCGTCACACTGCACGATATCCATTTTCATGCGCATACAACGAGCGATAATTGCCGAAAGCAAGCCTGCATCCCGCGCCAGTAAAGAGCCGACCTGCTCTTCGAGGATGCCAAATAGTTCAGCATCTAAGATCATAGCGTATTTGATGATCTCGGCCCAGCCCTCGCGATACACACGTTCCGGCAACGTCAGGAGAAAAGCGGGATCGGCGTAGATCAGCTTTGCCTGGTAGAATGCGCCGATCAAATTCTTCCCCAGCGCGTGGTTGATGCCAGTTTTGCCGCCAATCGCCGAATCCACCTGCGCCAGCAGCGTGGTCGGCGCCTGAACAAGCGGCACGCCGCGCTGGTAGCACGCTGCCACAAAGCCTGCCAGGTCCCCAACGACACCGCCTCCCAGGGCAATAATTGCCTCTTTCTGTTCGGCTTTTTGCTGCACCAGCCAGTCTATAATCTGCTGGAAACAGGCAAACGACTTGCTCGCTTCACCTGCCGGAATGGTAAATACATGTGGTTGAAAGCCATGCTCTTCAAGCACATCCTGTAGCGGTCGGGCATACAA
>DAHVFL010000220.1 GCA_027316975.1 Chloroflexota bacterium
GTCCCTACGTCACTACGGGATGTTACGAAAATGTAGGAAGGCTGGGATGGTAATTGGGGTTCTGGGTGAAATCGAAGGCTTCGTAGAAATCGCCCACGCGGTTGTTGCCATCGCGCGGAGGCGCGGCTGGACCGGTTGCGCCCCCGTTAGCGGCATCGTTGTTGTTGCCGGGCGTTGAGGTGTCGAACTGGTGGTTGACGCTGGCGAGGGTGGGCAGGTTGAAACGACGCTCGATGAACTTGAGGATAGAGGCGTGTTCGTAGAGCTGGCCGGAGACGTATCCTCGCTTCGCGTAGGGCGAGACAACCAGCGTTGGCACACGAAAGCCCAGGCCGTAGGCGTCCAATTGTGGAGGCGCGACGTGATCGAAATAGCCACCGCCCTCGTCGTAGGTGAAGAAGAGCGCGGAACTGGTCCACGCGCTGGACGACATCAGCCTGGCGATGACATCGGCCATTTTCTTCTGGCCGTCCTGAATATTCAGGGGCGGGTGTTCGCTGATGAGTTCTTCGCTGATGAGGAAGGAAACCTGCGGCAGGGTACCGGAGCTCAGGTCGTTGTGGTAATCGTCCTCGGAGAATTGCAGGCGATCGTCGTTCTGCCAGTTCTTGAAGAAGTTCAGGGCGTTGAAATGCTCTAGCCAGGAGGTGCTTCCGAGGCCCAGTCCGAGGTTGTAGCACTTCCAGGTGATCTTGTACCTGTCGAGCAGGTCTACGATGGTGGGGAAATTTAGGCTGCCAGCGGCGAGCGTGTCGGTGGTATTGCCGCCGCTGGTGCCAGCGACGAGCGCGAGTCGATTCGGCACGGTTGGTCCCAGCACAGTACAAAAATAATTGCCGCACAGCGTGAAGGCATCCGCCAGGGCGTAGTAGTAGCGCAGGTCAGAGCCATCGTAATAGCCCAGCGCGTTGGAACCATCGGTGGTATAAAAACCATCCATTTTGCCGTTATCCCACTCTCTGTGCATTGCTTGCCAGGTGTGCGAAACATCGGCGGCGAAAGGAAACGTAATATGCTGCGGCGTGACCGTGCCACCGTTGCCATCCGGCTGCGAGTAGTTGGCAGGCAGGCCGAACTTCCCGGCATGGGGATAATAGCCGAAATACTGGTCGAATGAGTGGTTTTCCTGGCAGGCGATTAAGATATGATTGATGGGATTGGGATGTTGCGCTAAACCGTTGGCTGCTACCCGTTCGGCGGCCAGCATGCCTGCATCAATTGCAAGGCCAGCGCCGGCCAGCATTCCAAGATTGCGAATGGCTTTGCGGCGCGATTGACGAAGTTTGAACCAGTTGTGAAGGTCCATGTTGTCCCTTTCTCTGAAGCAAAACATATGAATGCTCGAAATAATGAGGATACGCTTCCAAAATAAACGTATCCTTGCTTCATATTCGCCTACTAGCAACGGCGCAAGAAACATGATAAAATGGCCTTGCCTATTTATAATTTCTACTGCATCGAATTGAGTACAAAGATTATGCGTTACGCCGTGTTTACTGATATTCATGCGAACCTGGAAGCGTTAGAGGCTGTCCTGGCGAAAATCGACGAAATCGCTGCGAAGGAACCTATCGATCAAATCTGGTTTCTGGGCGACCTGGTTGGCTATGGGCCGGACCCGAATGAGTGTATCCTCAAGTTGCGCGCGCGCACCGATATTATTATCGCTGGCAATCATGACTGGGCAGCAGTCGGCAAGATTGATCTCGAAGAGTTTAGTCCCGCGGCTCGTATCTCGGCGGAGTGGACTGCCGAACAATTGACCGGGGAGCATCGCGCATTTCTTGAAAACCTGCCCGAACGCCTGGAAATAGGCGAATGCACGCTTGTACATGGCAGTCCCTATGGGCCGCTCTGGGAGTACCTGACCAGAGAAGAGCAGGCGCAGGCGGAACGCAGCTTTGAGTATTTCACCAGTCGCTACTGCTTTGTCGGGCATACCCACGTCCCGGTTATCTTCCAGCAGCCAGACATTGCGAATACGCCCACGACGCCGCTTGGAAATACCGGCGAATTTGAGGTCATATCCAACTTTCATGCTAATGGCGTCGATACGCACCACCCGGACGAGAACGCCGGGAATGACGAGAATGACGAAGAAACTACTGAGATGGCAGTTGTTCGCGCACCAGCCCGGCATCTGCTGGCGGCGCAGTCCGGCGATGACAATCTCGCCAGCGCGTTCACTGAATCGGATGGCGAGGAGGGCGTCGATACTAGAGCAGACGCGAGCCAGGGCGACGAAAACCAGGGCGACCGCGAGGATCGCCCGCACAATACTACGGACGCTTCTGAAAACGAGGAGGCGACCGTACCCCTGTTTTCGGGGTATGCGGAGGAGTCGTTCGTTGCGGCGGAACCGGAAGTTGAGCAACTGGCGTTGCTGGTAGCAGATAATTTGCCCACCGAGGCGCTTCCCGCAGACAAGGCGGGCAGCGAGTCTGCTGGCGATGTGAGCAGTGAAGATGCTGAACAGGTTGAGATCGAACATAACGATTCCAGCGAGGACGGTGATGAGACAACAGGGTTTGTGCTGGCGGAGGAAAACGATGCCGCGGGTGAGCCGCAAGACGAACTGATGCAGCAACTTGATTTTGATGACTACATGACCTACCTTGTTGAAGAGGGTGATGTAGATCCCACTACTTCTGAAAGCGAGATCGCGGACGCGGAAGAACGGCTCAATGGCGAAATCGAGGAGTTGCTGTCGCTGCTGGGATTGAGTCAGAGTTTGATCTCGGTGACGAACGAGATGGTGGTGCCGCCAGAAGGTCACTGGGAAGCGCCAGAGGGCTATCGCGCCATCGTTAATCCCGGTGGGGTCGGGCAACCACGCGATGGCGACCCACGCACCGCGTTTATGATCTACGACAGCAAACGTGGTTTCGAGTTCTATCGCATCCCCTACGATTTCGAAAAGACACAGGAGAAGATCATCAATGCTGGCCTGCCGCAATTCCTGGCGGTGCGCCTGCAATTTGGTCGTTAGATAGAGTTTATGAAACTGGTTATTGGCCTGGGCAATCCAGGCCCGGAATATGAACGCACGCGGCATAACATTGGTTTTCGCGTGGTGGATAAACTGGCGGCGCAGCAGGGCTGGAAGTGGAATGATAGGCGCAGCCGCGCGGTGCTGGCAAGCGGCAATCTTGGCCTGGAAAAGGTAACGTTGGTCAAGCCGATTACGTACATGAATTTAAGCGGTGAAGCGGTCGGCGAACTGGCGCGCTGGTTCAAGGTGCGACCCGAGGATATGCTGGTCGTGTATGATGAACTTGACCTGCCCGCCGGTAAAGTGCGCCTGCGTCCCAATGGCAGCGCAGCCGGACATAATGGCATGAAGAGCATTATCCATCACCTGCACACCGACGCCATCCCACGCCTGCGCGTCGGCGTCGGTCATCCCACGAACACTTCTATCCAGGGCAAAGATCACGTGCTGGGCGTCCCGGCACTAGATGAAAGCATTTTGATCGATAGGGCCGAAGACCGGGCCGTCGAAGCCATCCGGCTGGTCATCGCACAGGGCATCTCCACCACCATGAACAGCGTCAACACCGACCCCGAAGAGGCGCAGCGTAAAGCTGGTGAGCAGGAGCGGCGGAGACAGGAACGCGCCGAACGGCTACTCCTGAAGCGAGAACGGGAAGCAGCCGCAAGAGTACTCGCCTCAGAAAGCAAGCTATCAAAAATAGAGAATGCAGGCGTCTCGCTCGTCTCCGATCAAGAAGCGGGTAACGAAGGCAACACGAAACTGAACATCGAGTAGCGGGAGGCTGTCCAATTGCTATTTTGGGGATCGGTTGTCGGCAAGAACGCAATTCGCACATGTACCGACGATTTTCCGGCAGTCAAAGAGGGAGGCAGCGGAAAATCTTCATCGCGCCAGCAGCGCCTGTGACCATCAACGCCTGCTCCTTTTGATACACCGGCATCGTACCACGTACCAGCGAAACTCCCATCGAGATAGATATTCGCGCGCTGGTTGGCGACGCAATCGTCGAAGGTGCGGCGCAAGAACGCACCCGCGTTGCGCGGGTCAAGCTGCATAGTAAAACTGGCCGTTCCGGTCAATGCGGTACCTGTCGCGGTACTCAGCGGGCTATGCACAGTGTATTCATAAGCTGCCGTGAGTTGATAGGTCCGCTCGCCCGTTGCCAGGTAATGATGCGCAAGAGCGCTGGTAGACGCTGCTGGCAGCATATCATCGCTGAGCAAGGCAGTTTGCGCGGGCGTGCCATACCAGAGCATAGTGGCGCGATAGGGGAGCGTGCTTTCATCGATCCCGCCATGTTCCCAACGTACCACAAGGTGGCGATTAAACGGGATGCTATCCGCGATGAGGAAACGGTAGAGCGCGGCCCCGTCGATATTGCTGCCGGGCGGATTATTGGTGCTGCCCGGCAAACCACCCAGGGGAAGTGAAACCTGTTGACCGCCATTCCAGTAGTTTCCACCCAGACCCCACTCTTCGGTACCTGTGACGGCGATCTGGGGTGTCCGGCTATCATCCAGGTAGATATGCGGATCGCCCTCGAGCGTGCTGCCGGGCGCGCTAAAGTTGATGACGGTGCCTACCAGTTTGCCGCTTCCTGTGACATCCAGGAAGGTCATATCCTGTCCGCGTTGCGGTTGCGTTACGCTGGTATAGGTGGCATGGAAGGTTCCCCACCACTGCGGCGGGTCGCGGAACGGCTCATAGGATGCACTCCAGCGAATGCCAGTGATGGGAGCATCGGATTGAATAGCGATGCGCGCACGCGAGGAAAAGGGCATGGGCCAGGCGAGATGAATGTTCATGGCCCCTGTTTTATCCGAGGTCATGCTCGCCATCCATCCCTGCACCAACTGGCGATTGTAAGGGAAATAGATTCCAGCGCCATCTCCCGCCAGGAATTTGATGGGCGCATTGACGGCTGGCTGGCTGTCACCATCCCAGTAGATCAGCAGGCGGGCGTTGCCAAAACGCACCATTTCCTGGGGAGAGACCTGAAAATCCAGGGCGCGAATCTGGGCGGGACCGTTGAGCGTCACAACCGGGGATGCGCCAGAGGCCGCGAGTGTAAGATTGCCCTGCTGTCGGGATATTGGAGACATTGATTGAGTAGTAATGTCGCTGGCTGAGCAGCGCAAAAGGTTTACAACATCGTTTACCGGTTCGCTGCCGTTCCAGGTTGTAAGGTTGCTGCCATAGGGCAGTTTGCGATAGAGGGCGTAGAAGTTGCCGTTGGCGTGTTGCGATGTCCAGCGCATACTCTGCTGAAATGGGATGGAGGTCGCGACGATACTGCTGCCCTGGCTTTCCCCCGGGTTGAGGGAAAGCGGGTAGGGAAGCGCGCTGGCTGGATTGCTGGAAGGGTGTATTTGTCCAAGATCGTTCGTGCTTACCGTTGTGGCGGAATGTCCATCCAACGAGAGATTCCAGGGGCCGCCATAGTTTTCCTGCATACGCATAAATGTCGTGATGCCTGGCCCCACCTGGTCGAAAAGCACGCGCTCGCCATCTGGCAAGACACGCGCGATACGCGTATTATCGGCATTGCTGCCGCCGGGGTCAGCCGTAGATGCGCCCTCTACCCGGTCGCCCAGTTCCAGGTATGAAAGCTTGTCCAGGTGACGATAGGCATCGAGACCGAGAAAGAGCGGCGGGGTTTGCGCAGTTAGCAAGGTTGTTCTCGTGTTCTGCGCCACGCCCGTAGAAGCGCAGGGATCTACGATCTCGCTCGAATTGCTGGCAAGCCAGAAGCGTACAGCGATGAGGACCGAGGCGAGCAGAAATAGAAGGACCAGGGCGACACGGATAGAGAGAGGCCAACCTTTTCGCATAGTGTTCTTCCTTCAGATGTTATCCCTTTTGTACAACGAAGGAAATAGTGAAATTTGACAAGCCTTTTCATGTTAGTCAGGGATATCTGTTCCGTCGCGGCCATTGAACGGGGGTGATAATGGTTCTTTACCCTCGACGGTGTATCGTTGATACAGGATATAGGAGTACACGACCAGGATGAGTACCACCACGATAATAGGCACGAACAGCCCGAAAAAGCGCAATGGTGGAAAGAAGCTGGTGATTAGCCCGATAAATCCAACCAGCACAAACAACCAGCCGCCCAGGCGGTGTGTGCGCTCCCACATGAGATCGCTGGCAAGCGTCCAGGGAGTGCGGATGCCAGCCCAGAAGTTGCGGCGCAACTTGCCCAGGTAGTTGCCGAGAAACATGAATAGCACTGAAACCGCCAGGAAAACCACCAACGAGATGTCCACCTTTGCTCCCAGAGCATAGGCGGTGGTGAGCAATTGGATAACCAGCATGAAAAGGAGCACACCCACCATAATCAGATTGATCACCTGTGTGTTGGCGCGACGCTGGTTCCAATAGCCTAAATTGGGTCCGATTTGTACGGCAAAGCGCATGACAAGGAATATCACAATACTGATACCGGGGAGCAAGATGGCGTTGACCAGTTTCGGCAGGTAGCCATTGATCTGGCCGGAGGCGTCGAAGTGCGAGGGCACCATGGGAGGCAGAAATGGATAGGTTCCTGCTGAGACAAGTACCTGAACCACAATAATTAGCAGAGCCAGCATGGTCGTCCCATTGAAAAACGAAAGTGTAGGGGTCGCTTTATCGCCAGCATTGTCAGAGGGTTCCATTATGTTCCTCCTCGTGTTGATCATCGAGTTCTAATTTCGATTCAACGGAATATGCTTCGGGATGTTCAATTTGTCCCATACCATCGGATGACGGTTCCAGCCCGCCAAGCCAGCTCATAATTTCGGTGAGCAGGTCCTGGAAGACGGTTGTATTGAGCGAGTAGACCTGAAATTGCCCGCGCCGTTCAACGCGCACAAGATCGGCCATTTTTAAGACCATCAGGTGATGTGAAAGCGCGGTACGACCGATGCCTGCATATTCGGCCAGTTCGCCCGCGTTGCGTTCTCCTCCTCGCAGGTATTTCAAGATGCGCCTTCGGGTAGGGTCGGCGAGTGCTTTATACCCTTCTTGCATAAAATAGACGTTGGCTTTCTGCTTTTTTCAAATCTTCAGTATATACTGAAATGTTAGCACATGCGTTATTGTTGTGTCAAGTTTTGTGGCTTGCAGCGCGTAGGAAGTTGGTAATTCACACGAAAGCTCAAACACTCTCGACAAGAACCATCGAACACCGACATGAAGGCTCGAACAAACAAGCAGTAATGAGCACAGGAAAGAGAGAAATAGTCCTCAAGTACTTCTCTGTCGTAGTATTGCCTGACTTGTGATAGACTTACTTTGTGTTACTACTCGATTTCGGTGGGGGGAATTCAATGGATCCGCCGCAAAGTACACCTTCGACACGCCCTGGCACACCAGGACTCGATGTGTTCAAAATCGCTGCGCAATCGGTTTCAGGGTTTCTTTCAAGCTTCAAAACGGGAGATCCTCATCGGGTTCGGATGCCATACACCTCCATTCAAGAACTGCATCTTCACGTCATGATCCTGGATCAGCCTGTTCAAATGCGCGTAGATGAAACTGAGGCCGGGCGACGTTCTCCAGTGTCCCAGCAAACGCGGCTTGATATGTTCAGGCCGCAGCGGCTCCCTCAACATGGG
>DAHVFL010000221.1 GCA_027316975.1 Chloroflexota bacterium
TTTTGCCAGTATCCAGATACACGTAGCAATTTGTGTATTATAAAACAGGTTAGCAGGAAGAGCAATGATGCAATCTACAAGGTCTGCTTGAATAAGAGCTTGTCGTATACTACTCTCTATCTTCTCCTGGCTCGCGGATAAAGACCCATTGGTCAATACAAACGCTGCAAAACCAGCAGGTGCCAGGTGATGAACCATATGCTGAATCCATGCCAAATTGGCATTATTAGAAGGTGGGATACCATAACGCCAGCGTATATCTCTACGCAAGCGTTCGCCGCCCCAGTCACTGATATTGAAAGGAGGATTTGCAAGAATGAAATCAGCATGATCCTGTGGATGCAAGTCATTATGGAAACTATCTGCCGGATTTGAGCCTAAATTCGCATGTATGCCTCGCAAAGCGAGATTCATCTTGCATAATCGCCAGGTCGTCGGATTTAGTTCCTGACCAGACACTGAGAGATCACTTATTCTGCCCCCATGGGCCAGCGCGAATTTCTCTGACTGGACAAACATGCCGCCTGACCCGCAACACGGATCATAAACCGAACCCGTGTAAGGTTCGATCATTTCAACTAAAAGCTTGACGACTGAGGGGGGGGTATAGAACTCACCTCCCTTTCCTTCAGCATATGCAAAACGTCCCAGAAAGTATTCATAGACACGCCCTAGAATATCTTTTGAGCGATTCTCTTTATCTCCCAACCCGATAGTACCTATAAGAAGCAACAGTTCACCTAAACGATGGCTATCCAGGGAAAGCCGGGCATACTGTTTAGGTAGTATTCCCTTCAGTTCTGGATTTGCCTCTTCTATCTCACTCATAGCGTTATCCATAAGTTCAGGCAGATTATTGCTTTTCGCATGAGACTCAAGATACGACCAGCGTGCCTTTTCTGGAACCCAGAAGATACCATGCGCTATATATTCTGCGTGGCTCTCCGGGTCCGAGCCTTGTTGCTGGTCTAGCCACATGTAACGTTCCTGAAAGACATCTGAGATATATTTCAGAAATATGAGGCCCAGAATGATATGTTTGTACTCAGCAGAGTCAACGTGGCCTCGCATTTTATCTGCCGCCAGCCAGAGCTTTTCTTCAAAGCCTGGTCCAGTTCCATTCCCATTCTTTTTTACCATAGTGTTTTCGGAAATAGTCATATACCAACCTTACACTTGTGTGAACGAGCTTACCGCATCTGTTTAGCCAAATAATACCACTTTCTTTTCCAAAACCCTAGTAGTGGTCAAGTTATCCTGCTGTACGAACCAACAGTAATATTCTGGTGTAATCGCCAGTAGCTTTTTCTCGCGTAGATATACTAATAACTGCCTCCAGGTGTAGTTGTAAAGGATGAACAAACATAAGGCCGCGCCACTATCAGGTGAGATAGCGGCGCGGCCTTATGTTTGTTCATCCTTTTTTAGAGAATGCTCTTGTTAAGCGTTGCCAGGAACTCGATGTTGTTGCTGGTCTTCGACATGTGCTGGAGCAGCGCCTCCATAGCTTCCATGCCGCGCTGATCGGCCAGCGTCGAAAACATGCGGCGCATGACGACTACAGCGCGCAGTGTTTTGTCGTCGAGCAGTAGTTCTTCGCGGCGCGTGCTGGACAGGCCGATGTCGATGGCGGGGAAGACTCGGCGCTCGGCAAGTTTGCGGTTGAGCAGTAGTTCCATGTTGCCGGTACCCTTAAATTCTTCGTAGATCACGTCATCCATACGGCTGCCGGTATCGACCAGGGCAGTAGCAATGACGGTCAGGCTGCCACCTTCTTCGATTTTACGCGCTGCGCCAAAGAAGCGTTTGGGCGGGAAAAGCGCGCTGGGGTCAAGACCGCCGGAGAGCGTGCGACCGCTGGGCTGCACGGCCAGGTTATAGGCGCGACTCAGGCGCGTGATGCTATCGAGCAATACCACCACATCGCGTCCCCCTTCAACCAGTCGCTTGGCGCGTTCCAGCACCATCTCGGCTACGCGCGTATGCGCTTCTGTTGGCTCGTCAAACGTCGAGCTGATGACTTCGGCCTTGACGGAGCGTTTCATGTCGGTCACTTCTTCTGGCCGCTCACCAATCAGAGCAATCATCAAATGGGTATCGGTGTAGTTTTCGGTGATGGAGTTGGCGATGGACTTGAGGAGCATGGTTTTGCCAGCTTTAGGCGGAGAGACGATCAGACCGCGCTGCCCGCGACCGATGGGGGCTACCAGGTTGATGATACGCCCCGAAATGTTCGAAGGGATTGTTTCCAGGTCAAACATCTCACGCGGGAAAATGGGTGTCAGCAGATCGAAATGCGGACGACGTTTGGCGACTTCCGGGTCCATGCCATTGATGGCTTCTACGCGTAACAGACCATAGTACTTTTCGTTATCTTTCGGTGGACGCACCTGGCCTGAAACCATATCTCCTGTGCGCAGACCGAAACGACGAATCTGCGATTGCGACACATAGACATCCATATTGCCGGGCAGGAAACGCTCCTGTCTGAGGAAGCCGAAGCCATCTTCAACGATTTCCAGCACCCCCGCGCTGAAAATGTTGCCTTGCTGTTCGGTATGGTTCTGTAGAAGTCGGAAAACGAGGTCCTGTTTTTTGAGGGTAGTATAACCGGAGAGTTCGAGGTCGCGAGCGATGTCGCGTAGCTCCGTTATGGTTTTGATTTCTAATTCAGCGATGTTCACGTTGTTCCAGGGCGGCACAACTCCCTGCGAAGTAACACGCCCTATCTCCTTTCTGTGTTAAACATGCAGTTGAGTGGAAAAATACTATACGCGCGTTTTTCGGAAAAATCTGAAAAACAGGTGGCGACAATGCTTGTCCGATGGATGAATGAATGAATGAATGAGGCATTAACCTGTGTACCTGAGACAGTTTACAACGCAACAACATAACGACATACACACAGAAACTTGCGGGACTCGAGCATGTCGTGGTCTTTACCCTGGGAGCTAGCAACACTATACCACACGTATCATCCTCTGTCAAGATTTCGACGCGGCAAATCTGTCGGTAAGACGTTCGTTCTCTCCGTGTAGATACATTTACCCGGTGCCCTATGCTGCTTCCCTACTTGTGATGGTAAGCGGAGCGGGACGTATGAGTAATTCCGACCCAACCAGCCTCACGCTGCATATCATAAAACGAGAACCACTGTTTGTCAATCCAATCGTCACATCTTCTGGCTAGTTCACCTAATCCGCGCCTGACCAGTTCGCGCTGTACAATATTATTGGCGTGCGGGTGTTCAAAGATGCGCGGCAGCGGCGAACCAAAACCGTGCGCGTAATGCGTCAACTCGTGCGCGATAGTGGTATACAATACATAATCCGGCACCTCTTGCAATTGTAGCAGCGCGTTGATGCCGATAAACGACTTCGAGCTGTCAAGCGACAGCCGGATCAGCCCCAGCCGCCTCTTCCAGGGCTGACTATAAGCGATATCCACCGTATTGAGGCGTGGAATATCCGAAAAATAACCTTGCCAGATAGAGTCAAGATGGTACGTTATTTGTTGCCGGGATAAAGCCAATGGCAGTGACGGCGTTCTATCAAACTCGCTTGTCGAGAGCATTCATGGACTCCTCAACGCATTTTTTATGCTTGTGAGTCCAGTATAACGAAGGGGTCGAAATAGCAAACGAGGAACTTTTGATTAGCATATCCCGGCCACTGCTAAGGCAGCACGGGTTAAAATGCCGGAATATGACAGAGAGAACGGCATTAGTTGCCGTTCTCCTCAACTGCTTCAAGCATATACTGCTTCGCCTCTTCCGCAGTTTGGGCCATACTGATTTTAACAGTAAGATTTTGCAAACTTGCCGTATCGTCATTAGCGGCAACCAGCCTTTTAGCCAGGCGAGCTATCTTTGGGAAACGAAACTGCACGATCGCCAATAGTGCTTCGCGCTGACCTTCCAGCTTGCCTTTTTGCACTCCTTCCTGAAGTCCTTCTTGAAGTCCTGCTTTGCGTCCTTTTTGCAATCCTTCCTCAAGCCCTTTAACAATGCCCTCTTCGCGACCTTCTTGCAAAATCTCTTGATAATATGGACTTTCTCGTAGTATATCGTGCATCTCGCGTAACCTCCTGTGCAACCATTCAAGATCGGATGAATGTTCTCTACTAAAGACTAATGACGCAAGTGTGCCTCAGACTATCATCCCAGGGTTTATCATCGCGCTTATCCATGCCAGAACAACTACTTCTTTCTCTTCTTACTGAAGTGTAACATTACGGAAATACGCTGTCGAGCGCAGATAATGAGACGAATGGTGAATTTAGTAATTCGCGTCGAGGAATGCCCAGCTAATCACGCCCCGTGGGTAGTAGTTTCCGGGCCAGCCGCTGCCATTGTCGCGTATGCCATCGCTGAAGTTCTGTAAAAGCGTTATGTTATAGTTGTAGACCGCAGTGGTTACATCCATCTGGCGGCATTGCTCGCAACCATACTGAGTATATACCAGGTCGGCGATGATGCCGGCAAGCATGACCTTACTGAACCATTCGTAGCGGAAACAGACATTGTTAGGCGGACATTGCGAGCCGGTAGCGGCTGTCGACTCTAATGAAATCATTTGCGGCGAGCTGATGGTATTGGCGGCCAGGTCTGATGGGAACTGGCGAGCCAGGTCCTGTAACAGATTCGGATTCATGGAGGAATCGAGGCCGATCAGGCGCAGGTAGAAAAGCCCTTCGCCCGTCGTCACCGTGCGCCCATTGCAATTGTTGAAGGCTTTGTTATTCTGCGCAAGCGGGATATAACCTCTGGCGTTATATTCACGCACCATAGCGGCTTCTATCTTGCCGGCATCATAAATCCAGTTGGTAGCATTAGTGTCTCCTGGAACCAGACCATCGATGTAGGCGGCGGCGCGATAGGCGGTAGCCTCTTTCAGCCCCTGGTAATAGAGGTTGCCAGCATTGGCCCCTTGATTATGCAAGCAATCTTTTTGATCGTCATACGTGGTATTGGTGTCGCGGAAATTGTAGGCAATGCCGGTAGCGGGGTCGCCTACCGCCTGGTTATGCAGCATACTGGCGTCGATCAAACTAAGGTTGGCATTATTATTATCGGTCAGCAGCGAGGTGTCGCCGGTACTATACACATAGTATGCTGTCAGTAACGCGACATTAGAATCCTCCTCGGTGGGCATAGGCGCACCCGTGGAGAAAAGCGGAGGCGCGTAACAGGTAGCGCGAATAGTTGGTATGCCCTTGCCAGGATAGGTACAAATTCCATCACTGGTGGTATCACCACCCTGATCGTGCTGGAAATAGACGCCAAATGAATTGCGCAGGGCATTTTTGAAGATGATTTGCATCTCGGATTTGAAAAACCAGGGAACGCGATTGATCTCGAAATAGCCATATTCGTGCAAGACATCAACCGTCGACAGAAAGCCAAACGCGCCCTCATACATCGCTGCGTCGTAGCCACCACCGGCGCAATCCTGCCGCCCAACCAGCCAGCTCGATGCCTTGTAACTACGCAGCGAGTCAGCAATCACCCAGCGTTGTTGTGGCGAAAGCGTAGCATTGCGAATGAAGATATTTTCCATCGACTGCGCGCGGCCAAGCAGGTTGTCACCCGTTGCAAGATTGTCGATACCGTAGTCTACTACATCATTCGCGGATGACCACACGCTCGCCGGGTAGAGCAATTCATTCTGGCAGCCCGTTGGTAACCGGGTATTAATGAAAAGATTGCGACTGGGATTCCACGCGCCAATCAACATGTAGCCGGTCTGGCTCTGCGCCGCTCCGATGTCGTAAGTCCATGCTAGCCCGGCCCGATTGCTGACTGCTGTATTACAACGCCACTGTGCCTGCGCGCCCGCCATGAAAAGCGTACCACCTGTGGCATCCGCCTTTGTACTGTAAGAGAGCACGTTGACGGCTGCGCCGGCCGCTGTCGTATGTTGCGCGCAGGCATTGCCCGAAGGTAGAACGCGGTTGCTACCAAAGAGAAATTTGCCCGTAAGCTCTTTGCCCCCGCTATTTTGCAGCGTGACACCGACCAGGAAGACTGGCACGGTATCAGCGCGCACCCCGTCGGCGCAATCGGAAACAGCCACACAGCCCGGCTCGCCTAAAAAGGTGTCGATGATATCCACTGTTATACGCAGAGCGGAACCGTCGCTGGCATCGCCTTGCCAGCGCGACGTGTCAAGGCCCTGAATCAACTGCTCGTTTCGAACGTAGGCGTCTCCCTGCGCCGGGTCCGGCGTACCCATGTGAAAAATAGAGCTGGTGCGACTGCCAGTTGGAACAACACCAACAATGTAACTGGCGCTATTATCATGATAAATGCCATCAGTGCCGCTATACACCTGGCGCAACGTTGGGGAAACCACGAAATCGAAGCGCGAGCCAAATTTTGCGTTGACATTATTAGCGGTAGTGTTGCCAGTGATAGCTTGCACAGGCAAACGGCTATCCAGTTGCAATTTGCCTGTTGGCGCAACCGGAACGCGCGCAGAAGTTGGCAAATGTGCGGACGCATTAATCGCCTGAAGCGAGAAAAAAAGCAAGGACATAATGACAGGAGCGCCGAAAAATAGAAAAACGAGTGGACGCCAGATTCGCACTATTCTACCTCTTCTTGTTGAATTATCTACTGAGTTCAAACGTATCATGACAGCTCAGGCCGGTTGAAAAGGACTTTTGGTTGTCAACGTGAAACGTATGCGCCTGTACAGGGACTAAATAGCGAGTATCCCGGCGTCCATATCCATGAGTGTACAGGGGACGAGAGAATGCGCAATTACATATGACATTTGCCCCATGTGCCTCAACTTCGTTTCCGCTATACTTCTTTCTAGAAAGAATATCATAGCAGGAGGTACAGCATGATGAACGGTACGCTATACAAAACAAGCCATGGCAATGATTCATTACCCGATGCCAGGGCAACCGCAAGGGTCGCCTCTACAAGAGACGATAATCTTGCCATGCCGCCTGCTACCGGATATGGTAGGAGCGACTCTTGCGGTCGCGCCGGCTCCCCGTTTCATACCACACCTGATACGCCTGCTCCACAGGACCTCTTTGCGACCACCCCCATGAAGGCGATGCAGAGAGAGTTCTACTGGCAGCGCGAAGAGGAGACGTATGCATCGTTTGAAGCGGCTATCAGCAATCGTGTGTTGGCTTTGAAAGAGCGTCGCATACACACACATGTGGGAACGGGCGCGAGTGAAAGCATTACGCCTTCTCTGCGTACTGTAGCAAGCGCGGCTACCACCATCTGGCATACAGTATGCTCCATGCATATACGGCGGCGCGGCATCTTGTTCGTGGTGCTGGCGCTGGTGTTGATGCTAGTCGGATTTGACCTGATGGGATTGCTGATTCTCTATGCGCGATGAAAACGTCCCACGCCTGAAAGTAGAGGCTTTGCGCCGCGATGCCGGTTAAAAATGCGACCGGGTGATGATAAGCAAACCGCCTGTGTGGGCGGGTGAAACGGCGACTTCCTATTTTCCCGTGGGGCTACCCCCAAAGTATCATCGGAGCTGAAGAGCTTAACTTCCGTGTTCGGGATGGGAACGGGTGTACCCTCTTCGCT
>DAHVFL010000222.1 GCA_027316975.1 Chloroflexota bacterium
TCTAAGGGGCAAATCTCCCGTAAAATGGATTGAGTCCGCCCTTGGCATTATCGCAACCGTAGGCATAGGCAGCGGCATCAACTACCTCTACAACATCCTGGTGCATCGCCCGCGTCCCGGAAGCTTCCACGAACGCATCCGTATTCTTGTCCAACGTCCAGAAAAAAGCTTCCCATCCGGCCACACCGAACACGATGTCGTCTATTATGGTTTCTTGCTCTTCCTCAGCTTTACGCCGCCAGTACGCACCTGGAAATATCGCTGGCTTCTCATCCCATTTCAAATATATTTCGTGTTTGACATCCTCACCATCGGCTTCTCCCGTATACTCGCAGGCGCACACTGGCTGACCGACGTGCTTGCCGGCTACCTCTCCGGTACCCTCTGGCTGCTCATGTGCATCTTCCTCTATCGCTGGATCACCGCCTGGATCGCCCTGAAACTGGAAGCCCGACACCAAACCTCCTCAGCTTCGTAGGGACGCGGGCGGTGTGGACGGGGAGCGGGGACCCTTGTGGGCGTCCTCGTCCGAAACCCCGACAAACAGCTTCGTAGGGACGCGGGCGGTGTGGACGGGGAGCGGGGACCCTTGTGGGCGTCCTCGTCCCCGTTCACCCTAAACTGAAACTTATTGCTCTTCAACTACGTACTACCAGTGAAAACATCTCCAACCCGTTTGTATGGGGGAATACGCATACTGGTAGTAATAAAAGGAGAAGAAAACTATGAACAATCAACAATTTCAACAGACCATGCCGCACCAGAGATCACTCAAAGGATGGGGCCTGCTCGCGCTCTACTTCGTCGTCGCCATACTCATCGCGTTCATTGCGCCCCATAAAGATTTTATAGCGCTCTACGTCAACATCCTGGCAAGCCTGTCTATCATCGGCGGCCTGTTCTGCCTGCTGATTTACCTTGCGCGTCAACTGAACTGGCCTTTACCCACATTTCTACAGGTACCTGAGAAAATGCGTGATAGTAGCTGGCGTCTCCTTGCCCTATCATTCGTCGCCATCGCCATGCCCATCCTCCTCATCTTTACTCGCAGCGTATTGTTGCGCCAGTAACCCGGCTAAGCGCAGTAGTCGTGAAGAGGAAAAAAGGGTGGGAGCTGTCGTCCCCCACCCTTTTTCCTCTTCCTACCACTAAATCCTTGCATTTCTCCCCACCATCAGGTATACTCTCAATAGAGCTTGCTTGCTTATCAACTCTCCCGATCTTCTTAATCTGAACGAATCGACCCACTTGCCCCCGCCCTGGTCTCCCCCTACGGGCCGGGCTTGCCCGCTTCTCGCGGTCCCCCGCCCTGGTCTCGCGCGCAACAGGCCAGCTTGAAATTCCTCTACTTTGTGCGATACTACACTATAGCGTACATCAAACCGGCAATTCGAAATAGAAACCAGGAAGGGAGCGCGCATATGGCAACTCCAATCACCGAGGGTATGCTTCTGTGGGAACCATCAGAGCACATGAAAGAACAGTCCAATATCCGGCACTATATGCAGTGGCTTGCCCGCGAAAAAGGGCTGCATTTTACAACCGCCGATGAGGTGTGGGCATGGTCAGTAGACAAAATCGAAGATTTCTGGGCCTCGCTGTGGGACTATTTTCAAATCAAAGCATCTAAACCATACGAGACGGTCCTGGTTGAAAGGAAAATGCCTGGCGCGCAATGGTTTCCAGGCGCGGAACTCAACTACACCGAACACGTCTTCCGCAATATCACCAGCAGCCAACCCGCCGCGCTTTTCAAATCCGAAGCACAGCCGCTCACAGAAATCTCGTGGGATGAACTCCACCGCCAGGTGCGCAACGTCGCGGCAGCTCTGCGCGGCATGGGTCTGAAGCGCGGAGATCGCGTAGTCTGCTACATGCCCAACATTCCCCAGTCGCTCATCGCGTTCCTGGCGACCGCCAGCATTGGCGCGATCTGGTCAAGTTGTTCGCCCGATTTCGGCACGCGCAGCGTCGTCGACCGTTTCCAGCAGATCGAACCCACCGTCTTGTTTGCCGTCGATGGCTACCAGTACGGCGGCAAAATCATCGACCGGCGCGCCACCATCAGCGAACTCCAGCAAGCATTGCCCACCCTGCAAAAAACCATCGTAGTTCCCTACGCCTTCAACGAGATCGATATAACCGCATACCGCGATGCCATCTCCTGGCGCGACATCCCTGCCAGCCCGGCAGAGCTAACCTACGAACAGGTTCCCTTCGATCACCCACTCTGGGTACTCTATTCTTCAGGCACAACCGGCCTGCCCAAAGCCATCGTACAGAGCCAGGGTGGTATCCTGCTTGAGCATTTGAAGAACCTGCATATTGGCATGGACCTCAAACAGGAGGATCGCTTTTTCTGGTTTACTACCACTGGCTGGATGATGTGGAACTTGCTGATCGGCGGTTTACTGCTCGGCATCCCCATTTTGCTGTACGATGGCAGCCCCGGCTATCCCGATATGAACGCGCTGTGGCAGTTCGCAGAACAGTCCGGCATGACCTTTTTTGGTACCAGCGCGGGCTACATTCTCTCGTGTATGAAGGCCGAGATCACACCCGGCCAAACGTTCAACCTGAGCAAGCTGCGCGGACTTGGTTCGACCGGCTCGCCCTTGCCGCCCGAAGGATTCCAGTGGATTTACGAGCAGATCAAGCCCGATATCTGGCTGGCTTCCGTTAGCGGCGGCACAGATGTCTGTTCAGCCTTCCTGGGCGGCAGCGTTCTCCTTCCCGTCTATGCCGGAGAACTCCAGTGCCGCTTGCCTGGCGCGAAAGTTGAAGCCTTCGACGATCACAGCACATCCCTCACGAACGAAGTTGGCGAACTCGTCATCACCGAACCTATGCCCTCCATGCCTCTTTTCTTCTGGAATGACCCGCAGGGCCAACGCTACCGCGAGAGCTATTTTGAGATGTATCCCGGCATCTGGCGGCACGGCGACTGGATCAAAATCACCTCGCGCGGCAGCGCCATCATCTATGGCCGCTCCGATTCAACCATTAACCGCAAGGGTATCCGCATGGGCAGCAGCGAAATTTACCGCGTGGTAGAAGATACGCCAGAAGTGCTGGACAGCCTGATTATAGGTGTCGAGCGCCCGGGCGGTGCCTACTACATGCCCCTGTTCGTCGTGCTCAAGCCCGGTGTCGAACTTGACGACGCCCTCAAAGCCAGCATACGCGCCCGCATTCGCGCCAACCTTTCGCCCCATCACGTACCCGACGAAATTATCGCCATCCCCGAAGTGCCGCGCACGCTCAACGGCAAAAAACTGGAAGTCCCCGTCAAAAAGCTCTTCATGGGCATCCCCCTGGAGAAAGCCATCAGCATCGACTCCATGAGCAACCCCCACGTAATGCAATACTTTATCGAGTTTGCCCGCTCCCATTGACGTGAAATACGCCAGAACGAGGGCAAGCCCTCGTTCTGACGTATTTCACATATCATAATCTAATAGTAACAGTAGTATAGTATGCTCACATATGGATATCACAACCCCCACCAGGGAGAATTCGTATAAATTATGATACACATGCACGGAAAACACGGTAGAATAACCACATGAATAGTGTGTCGCTCGCCACAGGCGCAGGGAGTTGCGGATGAAAATTGGCCTTGTATCACCGTATGATTGGAGCTATCCTGGGGGAGTACGGGATCACGTATGGCATCTGGCTGAACAATTTATATCGATGGGGCATGATTTACGCATCCTTGCGCCCGCATCAGGCATCCAGGGCAAGAAGCCTGAAAAATATATACTCAAAATGGGAAGCACCACGCCTATCCCCATAAATGGCTCGATCGCCCGTATTAACCTCGATCCTTCCCTTTCGCAGCGCGTGCGCGCGGTCCTACAACGCGAGCGGTTTGATGTCATTCATGTGCATGAACCCCTCGTGCCAGGCCTTTCTCAACAGGTTTTGCGCAGTTCTCGCACATTAACGGTGGGAACATTCCATACCGCTTCATATTCAAACATGTATTCCACCTCGCAACTTGCCTACGCATCAGCCTATCCCCTGCTGCGCCCATTATTCTACAAGCTCTCCGGGTATATCGCGGTCTCAACGGCGGCGCGCCAGTTCATCTCGCGCTATTTCCCCGCCGATTATCGCATTATTCCCAACGGTATCAGCCTCGAACGCTTTGGGCCGGGTATACCCCCCCTGCCACATTTGATGGATGGAAAACAGAATATTCTATTCGTAGGACGTTTCGAGAAACGCAAAGGCGCGAAATACCTGTTACGCGCCATACCTGCTATACGCGAACGCCACCCGAATACCCGCTTCATATTCGTAGGTGAAGGTCGCCTGAGACCCGGATTCCAACGCTATGTCGAGCGACAGGGCTGGCAAGATGTAGTTTTTACCGGCTACGTCTCAGATGAAGAAAAACCGAGCTACTTTACCAGCGCTCATGTATTCTGCGCGCCCGCTATTGGCGGTGAAAGCCTGGGCATCGTGTTATTAGAAGCAATGGCATCGGGCGTCCCTATCGTGGCATCCGATATCAAAGGCTATGCAACCGTCGTTACCCAGGGAGTTGATGGCTTATTGACCACCCCGCGCCAACCCGACGAACTGGCCGGAGCCATCAGCTACCTGCTCACATATGAAGCGCCGCGCCAACAATTGATACAGGCAGGTCTCGTCAAAGCGCGGGATTATGCCTGGACGCTTGTAGCGCGCCGTGTCATGGACTATTATTGCGAACTGCTGGATGCGCGCGCCACGGCATCGCGCTCCTATCCACGCGCCCTCTAACTGGCGTTACTAGAGAAGAAATGAATCACACATGGAATATACATCGCTTGAGACCCGACAACAGTCATCGATTGGGCAAACGCTCACCCCGCCAACCGGCTATAGCCGCGCCGATCTCCATATGCATACCAACCTGGGCGACGGCTGGGCCAGTCCAGCCAGGATCATTGAGGTAGCCATCGCGCGTGGCCTCGATCTGATCGCCGTTACCGACCACGACCACATTGAGGGAGCGCAGCGTGTAGCCGACCTGCTGGCAAAGGGCGATTACCCGCTGCGCATGATCACCGGAGTTGAGGTCTCGACACGTCAGGGGCATTTACTCGGCTTATTCGTAAAGAAAGCCCCCAGACATATGCGCCCGGTGGAAGAAAGCATCGACGCCATCAAAGAGCAGGGCGGCCTCGTCATCGTACCTCATCCCTTTGGACGCCTGGTTCCCAGCTTGAGCCGCGCCAAAATCGAAACGCTGCTGGCAAAAGGCTACGCCATCGATGGCATCGAGGTCTTCAACCCCACGCCTGCCAATTCAGCCATGCGCCCGGCGGTACGCGCCGCCAACCAGGAGTGGAAACTGGCCGAAACCGGCTCAAGCGACGCGCATTTCTGGCAGCATATCGGCTCAGCCTACACCCTGTTTCCCGGCAACGACCCCGAAGCATTGCGCCGCGCCATCCTCGAACGCACCGTGCGCTCCGGCGGTCAGGAACTCCCATCAGTGCGTCTTTCGCCCGGCATCTACGTCGCCCAGTGCGCGTGGAGCTGGTTCGTTGACCCACCCCGCCGCATCATGCGCAGAATGCGAGAGAAATAAATAATATACCGGTGACATGAAGCCAGGGTGGCGGAGCCACCCTGGCTTCATGTCACCGGTATATCCTCTGTCCATATCGGCGAAAACATCACCCATTGTTCAGGGCGAACGCGAATGTTTTCTTCCGTCACTTCTACTATTTTCTTCAGGAGTTTATCTGGATTGCTGCGCTCCTCTTCGTTCAAAGCCAGCGATATCGGCGCTAAATGACCCCCCATGTGGTTTTGGGAATCGTACCAGCCAAATCCAATCATCAAAGTGGCTCCCGTGCGCAACGCCAGCGAAATTGGCCCGGAGGGAAAACAGGCCGGCGCGCCAAAGAAAGGCTTCTCAACTTTTTCCCCCACTACGGCGCGATCGATGGCAATTATCACAATCTGGTTCTTCTTTAATGCCTGCATCATACTTCGCAAGGGCGCGCTTCCACCCAGTGGCACAAATTGCATGCCTTCCCTGTTCCGTAACTTTAGCGCAAGTTCAAGCATACGCTCATCCTTAAGATGTTCCACAGGAATGGTGAGGGCATAGTTCTGAAACGCAAACCACTGCACTATATACTCGAATGGCCCGGAATGGATAGATAAGAGCACCACGCCTTTACCCTGGGCAAGCGCCGCGTCAAGATGCTCAAGACCGCCTCTATACGTTAATCTGCTCAACAATTCTTCGCGTGTCAGGTGTGGAAGATACAGCGCTTCGAGGTAGTTACGCGCGCTATAACGAAACATCTTGCGCACAGTGCGACGAAGCTTTCTTCGTCCGGCAGGCGTCGATTGTACCTGCGCACCGAGCACATGCTGCATATTGAAAGTAGCCTGTTTTCTAGCCCCGCGCGCGAAGAGCCAGGCCAGGGAACCAGTAATCAGGCTCAACGCCCGGATAAAGCTCCGGGGCAGGCGCGGAACCACAATCGACGCAATTTGATACAATCTATACATACGTTTCCATCACTCCGATGGCCAGAATTGTCGGAACATGTACCACTGCGTCGGCCAGGCGCGCACGATTTCCTCGATGGCATCGAACATACACTGCGTCAGACGCGCTATCTCCTCATTTTTGTTCGCGCCCGCTCGCGGGAAAATCGGTGGGAAGGCGCGTATGAAACACTCCTCGTGAGGTCCATACCACATAAAACCGGGCATGATAGCCGCGCCACTTTTCAAGGCCAGCGCCGCGGGGCCACCCGGCACATACGTCTTATGCCCGAAGAAACAGATTTCAACCCCCTCTTCTGGCGCAACAGGCCGGTCAACCGCGATAGCCACCATGTGCTGCTGTTGCAGCGCCCGCAAGATACGCCGCGCCGAGCCTTCCATCGGGATCAGCCCGATGCCTCTCTCCTTGCGCTGTCCCAACACAAGATCGGTCATCTGGGGATCATTGAAGTTTTCCGTCACAATTGAAAAGGGAAAGTGACGAGCAAAGTAGGCCGCCGCCATGTCATAGTTGCCAAAGTGAGCAGAAGCAGCGATTGCGCCCCGTCCAGGCGCAAGAGCCTGATCGACATACTCCCGCCAGCTGCTCACCCCTTCGGTAAGATCGTGTATCTCATGTTCAAGCCGCTCAAAATCAAAGTGCGGGAAATACATAAAATCGGCGATGATGCGCCCGTAGTTCTTCCACGAGTCAGACGCCAGGCGTTTCGTATACCGGTCGCGCGCCGAACGCCCGGTAATATATGCCATATTTTCTTGCGTATTTATACGCTTCGATTTCCAACCCAGGTAGATGGCCGAACCAACTGCCTTACCAAGTCCATGCCGCGCGCCCTGCGGTGTCCACTTCGCCAGACCATATCCAGCACGCGCCAACTGATAAATTGATGACACTGTGTCCTCCAACACTGCCAGGACGAGGGAATGGCCGCTCGCCAGGTGTCATCCTGAGCGCAGCGAAGGATCTCCGTGCGGCCCGGCAAGAGATCCTTCGCTGCGCTCAGGATGACACCTC
>DAHVFL010000223.1 GCA_027316975.1 Chloroflexota bacterium
GCTTGCGCACCAGCTTCGCGACGTGCTGCATTTACATGTCGGCGAACAGGTTGTATTGCTCGATAATAGCGGCGATGAGCTACTGGCAACCATTGCCAGCGCCAGCAAAAGCGCGGTACATGTGCGGCTCATTGAACGTCGCGCCGGGAAAAGCGAATCAAATGTGCGCATCATCCTCAGCCAGGGTTTACTCAAATCGGCGCGTTTTGAATGGGTGCTGGAAAAAGGCACCGAACTGGGCGTCTCCGTCTTTTCCCCCGTGCTCTGTCGCCGCTCACTGTCCGGTTTAGAAGACCCCGGAACATCCAAAATGCAACGCTGGCAACGCATCATCACAGAAGCCGCCGAACAATCGGGCCGCGCCCGCCTGCCCGCCTTATTGCCTGCTCGCCCACTCTTGCGCGCCCTCAACGACATCCCGCCCGGCGCGCTCGCGCTCATGCCCTGGGAAGAAGAACGCACCCTCACACTGCGCGACGCCTTGCGGAACCCCCTTCATAGTAGGGGCGGGGGTGGGGTAGATGAGGCTTTCACTAGTGGGTTTCTTGAAACGCGCCGGTCGCCAGAGCCTGTCATCCTGAGCACAGCGAAGGATCTCGCGTCGGCAGCACGCAGATCCTTCGCTGCGCTCAGGATGACACCTCCCACTCGCTGGCCCTTTCCTAAAAAACCTACGAGTGAAAGGGTAGATGAGGGGCGGGGACCCGTGCGGTCGCCCTCGGACCAATTATTACCTGCGCGACATAATCAAACCACCGTCGTTCTTTTCATCGGCCCCGAAGGTGGCCTGACGGCAGACGAAGTCAACCAGGCGCAACAACACGGCGTACAGGTAGTCTCGCTTGGTTCGCGCATTCTACGCGCCGAGACCGCAGCCCTGGCGACCGTAACCAGCGTAATGTACGAATTGGAACGGTGAACAATAGCCAGGGCGGGGACAGAGCCGTTGCCCACCATCTGTCATCCTGAGCGCAGCGAAGGATCTCCGTGCGGCACGGAGATCCTTCGCTGCGCTCAGGATGACACCTCGCGCTCAGGATGACACCTCGCGCTCAGGATGACACCTCGCGCTCAGGATGACACCTCGCGCTCAGGATGACACCTCGCGCTCAGGATGACACCTCGCGCTCAGGATGACACCTCTGGCGACTGCCTGTTGTAAACAACCTCCCAGTGAAAGGCTTGCCCCCGCCCTGGTTTAAGAATTTGACCTTCCCTGGACTACATGCTATCATATTGCGATACGATTATTCCAATGCATATTTTTTAGGCTGAGTGAGATGTATGATGTTGCGCCTGGCGTCTTGCAGCGCCTGCGTGAGGCTGATATTATCAGCCGGGCAGGGCTGGCAATAGCGTCACAGGGTCAAGACTACTGCCGTTCAGGAGCCGTCCATTCAACAAAACGCCGGGGAGCGCAGCTCTCCGGTAGTGTTGACCTCTCGAATCTGGCATCGAAGGGAGGCGTAACAGCGACAAATGCCGCAAAAGCATTGGAAAACTACTCGCTTGATCGCTACACTGTCAGTGTAGAGGTGCATGATTCGCCAACGTGGGATGTTCGTTGTACCTGTCCCATGATGAACGGCGATGCGGCTACTATGTGCGCTCATGCAGCCGCATTGCTTTACCAGTGGCTTGCTCATCCATTTACCTTCGCTCCTCCTGTTGATTCCAATTTGCCTCCACCTGCGCCGGAAAGCGCAATTGAGGTGAGTACGTTTGCCGATATGAGTTATAGACCAGCGCGCCTGGTTAGCCCGTTACATTCCAGTTCCCCGTTGCATACCTCTAGCGCTGCCCCCGTGCTAAATACTACCGATACACTCTTGCAACTCGCGTCGGGAGATTTGCGCGCCATGGCGCGCGAATATGATATCTCCATCTCTGCCCCTGGCAAACCTGAACTGGTTGAGGCCATCATGGAGAAGCTGCGCCAGCCCGAAGCCGTTCGGCGCGTCGTGGGAACGCTGGAAAAAGCGCCGCGCCAGTTCTTAGCCACCCTCATACTCGCCGGCGGCCATATGAACGATGAAGAACTGCGCGGCCTTTTTGAACGGTTCTCGCTTGGCAAGCCCGAAAAGCTGCAACACACGCTCGTCACGTTGCAGGGCAAAGTTTTGTTGCTCCGCGCCACTATGAATGCATCTTTTCAAATACGCAGTTCCTTAAACTCGTCGCTGCTCGATATCAACTGGTACGTACCGTCGGAGGTGCGCGCCGCTTTGCATATTGCGCTGCCGACAACGACATTTAACATCGAGGGTCAGGATGCGTCATCTACTATAGAATACGCCGGGCCGTTTCAGTTGCTGCCCGATCTGTTGCTGGTCGCGCGCGCCCTCGATGGCTACCGCATCGAGCGCGATGACAGGCGCAACGAGCGCGGGGGCAGGAGCAACACGGGCAACCTCGCCCGTGTCGTGAATGCGCAATCCGGCGACGGCTCGATGGCTTTGCCCGCGCCTCCCGGACTGCCCCCGGCGGCGCTGCTGGAACATGTACAGGCGCTGCTACCGCGCCCCCTCGCCTTCTTGCGTTTTGCTTACCTGGTGCTGCGCCTGTCGGATATTCTGTATGTTGAGAACGAAGCGAATTCCCCCGGCACATCTTTGCTGCGTATGTTGCCCAATGCCACCGGGCTGCTGCTCGGCATATCGCGCTCCGAAGTGCTCTTTGAACTCTTTACGCACTGGCAGCGCCAATCCACCTATAGAGAGATATTTGATCTACAGGAAGAGGGTTTACTGCTGCGTTGCCGCGCTACCCCTCTGAACCAGCCCGTGCTGCGCGCGGGCGAACTGGAAGCAGAGAACAAGGCGGCCAGGCAGACGCTTCTCACATTGCTGGCGCAGGCTCCCACGCAGCAATGGATCGATTTCACCGCCTTTGCGCGCCTGATCTACCGTTTGAATCCAACCTTTTTACAGCGCCGCCAGCGCGCTTTTCCTACACCCCACTGGTGGATCGAACAGGAAGAGGGACGGCCCTTGCAACCTGCCGGGTGGAGCGACTGGCAACGAGCCGAGGGACGCTACCTCGCGCAACTCCTGCAAGGCCCTCTGCACTGGTGGGGAGTCAGTGATCTCGCCTTCAAAGAAGATGGACGGTTGCAGGCGTTTCGCCTGACGCCCATGCTCGAATTACTCTTGCAAGGCGAATCTGTAGAAGGCCAGGCTATTGCGCCTGCAAACAGCGTCCCGGCGAACATCGCGCCTGGAAATGGCCCATCCATCGATACCGTGAGCGCGCATGTTGAAGTATCTGAACAGGGTGAATTATTGTTGTCGTCCTCATTCGAGAACTGGTCGGCCATTCAACTGGTAGAACGCTTTGCTCAGACGCAGGGGGTACGTGATGAGCAGCTCTGTTATCGATTGACGCCACCATCTTTGAGCGAGGCGCTGCAGCGAGGCGCATCCTTCGCCCCGTTGCTCGAACTACTGCGCCGGGTCGCCGGGTCTGAGGACACCGGTGGCATAGGGAGGCATGGACAGGATGCGCTGGCGCGCCTGCTACGCCAGCTTGAAAAACGCCTGGCGAATTACGGGCGCGTCCGTCTGTATACCGAAGCCACACTGCTTGAGGTCGCGGACGGGCTGGTCATGCGCGAACTGGCCCTGACTACCTCCATCGAAAAACAGGTCATACACCCTGTTCATCCTACTCTCATGATTCTCAGAAAGCAGGGTGGGGAGCAACTGGTTGAAGAACTCAAGAAACGCGGCCAGGCGCCCTTGCTGCATGAGGAAGGATAATATGGAAGCGAGCGATCTCTACCTGTTACAAAACGTGCCTCCCTATCACTTACAGGCAGTGGCAAGGGCGCGGCATTTGCCACAGGCGCAGAAAAATTCGCTCGATACCTTGAGTCCCGCCGAGATAGGCGAAGCCCTCTTTGATCTGGATGCTTGCCGCGCCGTCATTGGCGAACTGGGCGAACTGGAAACACGCATCCTGCGCGAACTGGTAGCCTGCGGAGGCCGCGCCAATAGCCGTGACCTCGCCCTCTATTTCACCACTGCGCAATTGCTCGGCCAGAGCAAGGATAAACCACCTGCGGACAGGGTCGCTACGTCCGGCGCGCTTTCTACGCCGCATCCCGATCCCGGCTCAACCGGATTGCCCGGCGATGCTGCGCGTCATAAACGCGAGCCGGGAGTGCATGGGCGGACAACCCCTTCGCTGCGTCCCTATGCCGAGGCCGCGAATACCAATGCCCTGCAATATCCATCGCCGCATCCACACGGCATATTTGAGCAAGCCTTGCATCGCCTGCTGCTACTGGGCCTGCTCTACTGGGGCAAACAAACGAACTTCGTGGGGCGTGATTACTCCAACGGCGTCTATGACGGCGTATTGATTGTGCCACACGCCGTCATGGAGTCAACAATCCTCAGCGAACGCCCGGAAAGTAGTCTTTCAGCCGAAACGCCTGCCGACAACCACGTGAGTGAGAGCAGCAGCCAGGTATTGATCAGCGAAGGGGTGCTGGCCCTACAGCGTTCGCTGTATCTCTACTGGTCGCTGGTATTCTCGTCCCGCGATGGCCTGCCGCTTGTGGGCAGCAAGTTACTGTCGCGTCCCGCGTTGCGCCAGGTCATCGAGCAGGTTGAACCCACCTTGAACACCGAAGTGGTGCGCACCGAGGCGGACGCGCCGCGCCTGTTATTCCTGCGCCTGTTGCTCATGAAACTGGAATTGATCTACGAGCGCAATGGAGCATTATTTGCCGCGCCGGCAGAAACCTATTTCGCCCTGCCGCTTGTGGAACGCGCGCGGCGTTGCTATCGACTGTGGCTTGAGACGACTTTCTGGAACGAACTCGGCTACCTGCCCGGCGTCATCCTGCGCCCCGGCCCCGGACCGCTTGATCCCGCGCATCCCGAAGTCTTACATGCGCGCGCAATGGTGATGGAGCGGGTGGAAGAGCAATCGTTACAGGCGACGGGCGCATGGCAAAGCTGCTCCACATTTATCGCGCGCGCCAAACTGTATGTTCCGTACCTGCTCTTCCCGCGCCAGTATGGCGCGCGCGCGGAACGCTATTCCACCGGCAGCAATCCCTACGGCTGGGATTTCCGCCTGCGGCATGGCTGGTTGACGCATCGCGAGGGCTGGCACCAGGTGGAAGGCGGCTTCATACGCGCCATGCTCAGCGGCCCCTTGCGCTGGTTAGGGCTGGTGGACGTTAAGGAAGAAGATAGTCCGGCCACCTTTCGCATTCTCCCACACATCTCAGATATCATCAATGAGGATGTACTCCCGCCCGACGACGTGGTATGGGGCAGGCTGGTGGCGCAGCCAAACTTTGAACTGATCGTCCTGGCCCCCGTTTCCGAAGCCCTGCTGGTGGATTTAGACCGCTTCGCCGAGCGCGTCCGCCTCGAACAGATCGCCCAGTACCGCCTGACCAGGGCCAGTGTGACTCGCGCTGTACAGATGGGGCTGCGCGCCGAAACGATTCAGCAGCAACTCGAGCAGGCTGCCGGTGGCAGCGCCGCCATTCCACAAAACATCAGCTATTCGCTATTGGAATGGGAACGGCAGGCGCGGCGCATCGAGCTATGGCCGCGTGTCACCCTGCTCGAAGTGGACGAGGCTTCCCTCCTCGACGAGTTGTTCGCGGACGAGCAGGCGCGCCCGCTCTTTGGTCGCCGCGTGGCTCCCCTGCTGGCCGAGGTAAAGGCCGCTCGCATGGATGAGCTACAAACAGTGCTCTGGCAGCGAGAATACATGCCCGCGCTGGTCTCCGCCCCGCTTTACAATGACCTGCTGGCAAGCGGACAGATGCCCCCGCACGAAGCCCAGTGGAAACTGCTGCCCGATGGCCTGTTGCAGCCCTGCTACCCCGTTGTCAACCTGTACCTGTCAGCAGAACTCGCCCGCATCTCCGAACCCGACGAGGCAACCGGTTGGAGGCGCATCACAGCCGCGTCAATCGCGGCCAGCCAGCACATCCCTCTCGAACATATCGTGCGCTTCTTACAACAATATTGCCAGGACGGAGTGCCGCCCTCCTTTCTCATTCGCCTCAAACTCTGGGGTGGCGGATACGACCGCCAGCAAGTCATCCAGGTAGAAGAAGCCCCCATGCTGCGCCTCTCAGACCCGGCCCTGCGCGACATCCAGGCCGACGAAGAACTCGGCTCCTTGCTCGACGCCGAAATCCCCCCTGCCAGTCGCCTCGTGCGCGTCTCGCCCGAAGCCCTGCCCCGCGTACTGGAACTGCTGCGCGAACGTGGCTTCATCGTAGAAGAATAAGCAGTTGACAAACCCTTACAGGTATGGTATCTTAATCATGCAAACGCAAGCGTATGCGGGAGTGGCTCAGTGGTAGAGCATCTCCTTGCCAAGGAGAAAGTCGCGGGTTCGATCCCCGTCTCCCGCTCCATTTTTATCTCGATAGGGCGACGTCGCCAAGTGGTAAGGCACGGCTCTGCAAAAGCTGCACCAGCGGTTCGAATCCGCTCGTCGCCTCCAATTAGACGCGATTTTACCTGTCGCGTCTTTTTTTATCTATGCAAGGTGTTCCTCATGCGCGCTCCCCATAGCTATTCCACAGAAGCCATTGTACTCAAGCGCACCGACCTTGGGGAAGCTGATCGTATCCTCACCCTCTTCACGCCCGGCAAAGGCAAAATTCGCGCCATCGCCAAAGGCACTCGTCGCCCCATCAGCAAACTGGCCGGCCACGTCGATCTGCTCTGCCGCAGCCAGTTGCAACTAGCTATGGGGCGCAACCTCGATATCGTGACACAGGCCGAGGGGCGCGAGAACTTCCAGCGCCTGCGCAACGACCTCTGGCATATGACCTGCGGCTTCTACCTCGCCGAACTGGTGGATCGCTTTGTGGAAGACCAGACCCGGCACTACGACATCTACGTCCTGCTACTGGACACCCTGCGCTACCTCGACGCCGACGCCAACGCCCTGCAACAACAGCTTGCCAGCATGGGTGTGAACATGGACGACACGAGCAAGGACGCGATAAATCGCGTCCCTACAGGCCAGCAGGAAGGGCAAACGCGCCTGCTGTTGCGCTACTTCGAGCTGCGCCTGCTCATGGCTGTTGGGTACGAGCCAGTCTTGCAGCACTGCGTCAGTTGCGCCAGCGAGATTCGCCCGGAAGAAAACGGTTTTCGCGCCTCGCTCGGCGGCGTGCTGTGTCCCCAGTGTTCGCGCCACTGGGAACGCCGCCTCTCGCTCGACGCCCTCAAAACCCTGCGCTACATGCAGCGCGTCAAATGGAGCGAAGCCGCCCGTATGCGCCCCGACACCCGCCTGCACAGCGAACTGGAAGCGCTGATGTACGACCTGCTGCGCTTCCACCTAGAACGCGATATGAAATCATGGAGCTTCCTGGAGATGATGCGCAAGGCGTGACCTCACTATTATATAGTGAGAAACCTCATCCACATTTACCCTTTCAAAAAAGAACCCATATTTGAGGGTTAGCGCAACTCGCTATTTTTATCTACTCCAAAGTTATACAGGGTCTAATCCTCCAGCTTTGAGA
>DAHVFL010000224.1 GCA_027316975.1 Chloroflexota bacterium
GAGTAGGAGGTGTCATCCTGAGCGCAGCGAAGGATCTGCGTGCTGCCGACGAGAGATCCTTCGCTGCGCTCAGGATGACAGCCTCTGGCGACCGGCGCGTTTCAAGAAACCTACGAGTGAAAGTCCCTGGCTATCCAGCCAAAGTTCGCGCTTGTAGAGCTTGTCCCCGCTCTGGCTCGTTTGTGATTACGGCTTCTCAATAGGCGCGCGTACCAGGTTGCCCCATTCTGTCCACGAACCATCGTAGTTGCGCACCTGCGGATAGCCGAGCAACTCCGTTAGCACAAACCACGTATGCGCGGAACGCTCACCGATACGGCAATATGTGACCACGTCATTCGCGGGATTGATGTCCTTGCCCCCATAAATCTGTCGCAGTTCGTCCGCGGACTTGAAGGTGCCGTCGGGATTGGCTGCGGTGGCCCATGGAATGCTCTTGGCGGTTGGGATATGCCCGCCGCGCTGCGCTCCCTCCTGCGGGTAATTGACCATGTGCAGCAGTTCGCCGCTGTACTCCTGCGGAGAACGCACATCGATCAAGCGGCGATTGGCGTCTCTCAGGCCAGTCAACACATCGTCGCGATAGGCGCGGTTGGACTCATTGCGGGCCGGTGCATGGTAGGCGGTTGCCGTAAAATGCGGGATATCTTTGGTCAGAAGTCTTCCCTCCGCCTCCCATTTGAGACGCCCGCCATTCATGATCTTCATGTTGGCATGGCCGTACATGCTGAACAGCCAGTAGGTATAGCAAGCATACCAGTTGTTCTTATCACCATACAGCACAATCAAGGTATCGTTGCTGATACCCCAGCGGCTCATCAGTTTTTCAAAGCCCTGCTGATCGATGAAATCGCGCGTAACAGGGTCCTGCACATCGACATGCCAGTCGAGTTTCAACGCGCCCTGCACATGACCGATTTCGTATAAAAGCACATCTTCTGATGCTTCGATCAATCGCACGTTGGGATCGTTCAAATGCTCCGCAACCCAACTTGTCTCAATCAGCGCATCAGGATGCGCGTACCCGGACGCGGCATTGGCTGCCGGAGTCGTGGTTTCTGTCCATGACATACTCAAGTTCCTCCCTGTAAATAGATGTAGTGGTATTCACACGCCCATCTAGCTTAGATGGGCAAGAGAACTAGAACACGAGCGGCGCGCATTTCGCCGCCTCGTTTACAAGAACACAGCATATCCGCTTTATATTCTACTCCGCAGGTCGGAATTAAGCAAGGTATTTTTCCATGAAAAACCATGGGAACGCTGAAAGAGCGGTTGCCTTGCTTCCCGATACGTAGTGGAATCTCACTCGAAAATCGAAATGTATTAGATGCGTTTGTGTCTGAACATGTAATAAATGCATTGCATCAAAATTGATTTTATTATTGTATTTTCAGCATTGATTGGGTATACTCTTTGCGTAGATCGTTTTTCTATTGCAGTGAAGGAGTGAACTACTATGACAGTTTTTGTAATAGTCGCCATGCTGCTTTTTGCCCTTGGCCTCTGGTATGACAGCAGAAAACGCGCGGAAAAGCCGCCTAAACCACGCTTTCTCGTCATTGATACCCAGGAAAAAAAAGACGACTAAATTACCCGGTCATTCCCATAGACCGACTTTTGCGAACATTGCTAGCCGCTCGGCCAGCCCTGTGTTGCGCTGTGTCACGCGATTATTTCTCACCGCGACTTCCAGAGCGCGAGGTTGACCGATGAGGATGCACAGGCGTTTGGCGCGTGTGATGGCGGTATAGAGCAGGTTGCGCTGGAGCAGCATATAGTGTTCGCGCGTGAGGGGCATGACGATAGCGGGATATTCGCTGCCCTGGCTTTTATGCACCGTCACGGCATAGGCCAGCGTCAACTCGTCCAATTCGTGAAATTCGTAGCTGACAATGAGCGGCCCCGCTTCTTCCAGAAATTCGACTTTGACGGTAGAATTTTCGCGGTTGATAGCGCGTATCCAGCCTACATCTCCATTGAAGACATCTTTATCGTAATCGTTACGCTGCTGCATCACCTTATCACCAACACGGAAGACGCGCCCGCCCCATTCTATAGTTGCCTGGGCATTCGGGTTGAGCTGCGCCTGCAACTCTTCATTTAAGCTGTTTACACCCAGTGGGCCGCGATACATAGGAGTCAGCACCTGGATATCGGTCATAGGATTAAGCCCGTAGTGCTTTGGGATGCGGTTCTGCACGAAATCGAGCACCAGCCGCTGGGCGCGCACAGGATTATCCTCGGCGATGAAATAGAAATCGGTCTTCTGCTCGCGTTGCAGGGACGGCATCTGCCCGGCATTGATGCGGTGCGCGTTGACCACAATCTGGCTCTGCTGCGCCTGGCGGAAGAGTTCCGTCAAGCGCACTGTAGGAATGGTCTCGCTGCGCAGTAGATCGCGCAGCACATTGCCCGGTCCAACCGGCGGCAATTGATCGGCATCTCCCACCAGTAAGAGGTGCGCGTCAGGCGGCAGCGCTTTGAGCAAATGATAAAAGAGCAGGATATCGACCATCGAGACCTCATCGACTATCACAAACTGATACGGCAAGGGATTGGCCTCATTGCGCTGGAAGCTGTTATCGTGCGGGGCGTATTCCAGCAAACGGTGCAGCGTCCTGGCCTGGTAGCCCACCGCTCCCCCCGTCGCCTCGGTGAGTCGCTTGGCGGCGCGGCCCGTCGGCGCGGCCAGCGCCACATCGATAGCGCGTTTGCGCAGCACCATCAGCAATGCGCGCAAAGAGGTCGATTTGCCCGTTCCCGGCCCTCCGGTCAGAATGCTAACCTTTTTGCTGTAGGCCATCTGCACAGCTTCGCGCTGCTTCCCGGTCAGGGTCATAGTGCGGCTCTGCGCCAGGTAATCAAAGACCGCCTGCCAGTAGTTCTGGCTCACCGCGGGCAGTTTGCTCTCGCTGCGCAGCAATGCGCGCAGGATACGCGCCGAACCGTTTTCAGCGTGCCAGAAGGGGCCAAAATAGATGCGCTGCTGCGGTTCTGGCTCTTCGATTTCCGACCAATCGAGCGGGGCTTCCTCCGCATTTTCAGGCTGAACACGTTGCGATTGTGTTGACGAGATTGGAATTACTGGCAAGGGTGGTTCAACGAATACATCGCGTTCGTTTTTCAGTTGCTCCATCGCCTCTGCCAGCAAGTCACCGGAGGTTTCCAGAATCTCGGAAGAGCGGCGCAGCAATTCGTTTTCTGGCAAAAAACAATGCCCATCGTCGTTGGCCGCCTGCGCCAGCACGTATTTGAGGCCCGTTGCCAGGCGGGGAATGCTATCGCGCGGCAAACCCAGCTTGATGGCTATGTCGTCAGCCGTGCGGAAGCCGATGCCGTTCACATCCTGCGCCAGCTTATAGGGATTCTCGCGAATAACCTTGATCGACTCCTGCCCGTACTGCTTATAGATGCGCGTCGCCAGGTTCATGGAAACATCGTGCGATTGCAAGAACAGGTGTAGTTCCTTGACCTCGTTTTGCTCAGACCACGATGCAATGATCTGCTCGCGGTCTTTCGCGCTGATGCCCTTGACCTCGCTCAAGCGTTCAGGCTGCTGCTCGATGATCGCCAGCGTTTGCTCGCCAAAATGCGCCACGATACGTTCAGCCTTCTTTGGCCCAATGCCTTTAATCAGCCCGGAACCGAGGTAGCGTGTGATGCCTTCGGGCGATGCAGGCAAACGCTGCACAAACGTAGTAACATGCAATTGCCGCCCATATTTGGGGTCTTTCTCCCATTCCCCATCCACCGACAATAACTCGCCCACCTGCACACCGGGAAGCGTTCCCACAATGGTAGTCAGATCGTCACGAAACAATCGACCGCTATCGTTGGGCCGAAAACGCGCCACAGTATAGTGATTCTCGTCGTTCCGAAAGACAATACTTTCAACCGAACCTTCAAGCTTTGGCATTCTGAACTATTCCGTCATATGATAGAGAGTGCATGATATTTCATGCTGTATCTTAACACGAGGCCAGGGCAGGGGCAAGCCCCATAAGCGCTTCCTTCAGCAGATGTCCAGAGTGATAGCCCTGGTAGGACTGCCGGGCTGTCACCCTGAGCGCAGCGAAGGGTCTGACGCGCCGGACACCGGGACCCTTCGCTGCGCTCAGGGTGACAGGCGTGGGTGTTGGCAGGTGTACCCGCACGGAAACCCTGGACCGCAAACAGTAAAGGATGTATAACAAACCATGACAACTTCACCGCAGCCCACCAACAACGATAAAAAAGCCCGCGTGCAGGATTATTTTTCGCGCACAGCCGAGAGCTACGTTGCCAGTTTTTCACATCGCGCCGGCGACGACCTGCTGCGTCTGATCGAACTGGGCGAATTGGACGCGAGCCAGCAAGCATTGGATATCGCTACAGGCGGCGGGCATACCGCCCTGGCCGTCGCGCCCCATGTCGGGCAGGTCACGGTGACAGACCTGACACCGCGTATGCTTGAGAAGGCGCGTGAATTTATCTTGCAGCAGGGCATCACCAACGCCGTATTCCAGGTGGCCGACGCCGAACAATTACCCTTCGCGGATGCCACATTCGAGCGCGTAACCTGTCGCATCGCGGCCCATCACTTCCCCAGCATAGCGCAATTCGTGCGCGAAGTAGCGCGAGTCTTGAAAACGGGAGGGGTATTTCTGCTCATCGATTGTATGGCTCCCGGCGACGTCCAACTTGATGTATTCGATAACCGCGTTGAGAAGTGGCGCGACCCCTCGCATGGTCGCTCATGCACGCCTGAAGAGTGGCAGGTCTTTTTCCAGCAGGCGCGCCTGACTATTGTACATCAAGAATTTTTTCGCAAATCACACGACTATGACGATTGGACGGCCCGCGCGCAGGTACCAGCCCACGAAAAAGCGCAACTCCAACGGTTTATTCTGGAGAGCGATCAACATATCCAACGGTACTTCGAGGTCAAACGCGCAGCAGATGGGCAGTTGGAGAGCTTCACCAACGACTTCATCTTACTGAAAGGCCGCAAAAAGGAACACTCTCTCTGACCCCTTACAATGGCAGAAAAATTGTGTACTTCCCCTTACCCACTTCTTAACTGGTACCATTTCACCACTTTTTAAGGAAACAAGGTGAAATACGTATGAATTTTCTACATCATAGGTTATAATGAACTTGTCTTCTGTAAGACGTGAGGGCAAAAAAGGGTAATTTCTCTCAAGCAGGCAATAATAATTCGCCTGCTTCCAGCACGCGCGCAACCTTCTCTGTGGGGGGATAGGATATAAACTCATGAATAATAAAGTTACCTATCGTCAACAATTTACTCGTTGTGGCAAACAACGCTGCCGTAAATGCAAAGAAGGGACGGGGCACGGGCCATACTGGTATGCCTATTGGAGTGAGAACGGTCGCACCATCAGTAAGTATATTGGCATACATCCACCCGCCGGTATCGAGCCTACTCCTGGTACATCTATTTCCAGCCACGCGCAACCATCGACAGTGGAACCCGATGCAGCCATAGCTAGCAGCGCAAAGCATACTATGAGCGGAGCCAGCGAAACAACCCCTGGGTCCATAAACACAACACCTGCTCAAACAGCAACAGAGATGGCGCCACATCGAACAGAAAGAAACCATCACACCCCTGTTTTGCGCATTTACCTGCTTGGGCAGGTACGGATTGAGCGCAAGCATGGCAGCGAATGGGAAACCGTCACCAGTCGCACCTGGCACCGCCGCCGCGCTCGCGCTCTACTGGGATGCCTGCTCAGTGCAAGTGGCAGGAAATCAGGTAGAGAGCAAGCTATGGAGGCGCTCTGGCCCGATCTTGACATCGAGGCCGCCGCCAACCGCTTAAATGGGGCGGTGCATGAGGTGCGCCAGGTACTCGAGCCACAAATCACACGCCCCGCCGCGTCACGTATGTTGCGCCTGGAACGCGATATTTTAGTCCTGGCTGATGCCAACTCCATATGGGTTGACGCGGACGAGTTTGAAAGCCTGCTGAATAAAGCCAATGCTACCACCGACGCTGAACAGGTGGAACAGCTTCTAGAAGAGGCATCTACACTCTATGCCGGGGATTATTTGATCGAGGAACTCTATTCTGAATGGGCTGCCCCGCGCCGCGAATCGCTGCGTCGTGGCTGGATGGGCCTACTGCTCAAACTGGCGGAATTGCGTGTAGCGCGCGGCGCGCTCACCAGCGCCATCGAGCCGCTTGACAGGTTGCTGGGCGCTGACCCGACGCACGAAACTGCGGTGCGTCGTCTCATGGTAATTCTCACACAACTCGACCGGCGGGGAGAAGCATTGCGCATCTATCGTCGCCTGGCGGACACGCTCGCGCGCGAGTATGAAAGCGACCCTCTACCAGAGACAAACGAACTGTACGAAGCGCTGCGCAGCGGCACATTCCATGTGCCGCGCTCACCGGAAATACCTGCCAACCCCACAGAGACATCCCTTCCCCTTTCGACACCCGCGCAATCCCTTGCAGCTTCCCGCCAGGCTACCGATACCGTATCCAAACCTGCTTACTTTCAGCGTCCAGCCTTACAGTTGGGGCGTCATAATCAGAGTAAACTGGTCGGACGCGAACGCGAACTGGCCGCCATACAACAGTTCTTGCTGACCCTGGAAAAGATTGCGCCCGATGAGTCGCGCGATACCCTGACAACATCAACCGGTAAAGCGCGCATTGATGGAGCAAAAGATGATCAGGCCAACAGGAACGGACGAGCGCAGAAACTCACACATTTCTTGCTTCTGATGGGCGAATCGGGTATCGGGAAAACGCGCCTGGCCGAAGAAATAAGCTACGAGGCCAACGTGCGAAACTGGTCGGTCGTCTGGGCGCACGCCTATGAACAGGAGGGAACCATTCCCTATCGACCCTGGACCGAAATTCTGCGCACGCTTTTGAAAGATGTACCGGCGGAATTTTTGCTGGAAAGCCTGGAGTCACCCGAAAAACCGGCAACGAATGCTACTTCATCCAGAAGCGCCAGTGCAACCTCGCCGGCAATCACCAGGCTCACCAGGCTCCGCACCCTTGCGCCCGAACTGACTGAGCGCCTGGCCCTCGACAATGCGCAATCCCAGATCACCTCGCCGCTTACCCCCGAGCAGGAACGCCTGCACCTGTGGGAGACTACAACCGCGCTTCTCAGCGTCATGAGCCGTTCTACACCGCTCTTACTTGTATTGGATGACCTGCACTGGACTGACGACAGCAGCCTTGAACTGCTGGCCTACGTTGTTCGTCATATGCAGAATGAGCGTATCGCCATTGTGGCAACCTGCCGTGATATCGAACTCGCGCCCACTTCAAACCTGCGCACCCTGCTCAACGACCTGCGGCGCGAACAGGCGCTGATTACCCTGCCTGTGCATCCGCTTGACGATGGGCAAATCGGCTCGCTCGTGGCCCACCTGCCGCAGATGATTATCCAGAGTATCCAGTCGCAGGCGGGAGGCAATCCTTTTTTCGCGGAAGAACTGGCGCGTGT
>DAHVFL010000225.1 GCA_027316975.1 Chloroflexota bacterium
CGTGATCTACGCGTTGCATCATGCGACCCATTCAGAGGTGCAGGATATGCGCAAGATGGGGGGACTTGCAAAATACATGCCGGTTACCGCCATCACCTGGTTGATTGCGGCACTGGCTATTTCGGGTTTTCCGTTCTTTTCAGGATTTTACAGCAAGGATTACATTATCGGGCTGGCATTCAAGCAGGGCGATTACGGACTATATGCGATTACGCTTGGCACAGCCGGGCTGACGGGCTTCTATATGCTGCGGGCTTACATCCTGGCCTTTGGTGGCAAGGGAGGTGGCTTTGGAGGTCTGTGGGGCGGCACATATCGCGGGGAAGGTCATCCACATGAAGCGCCGCGCACGATTACCATTCCACTGATGGTACTGGCGGTTGCCTCTATCATCGCTGGCTACTGGACAGGCTTCTTTAGCTATGTGCAGCCGGGCGCGCCTGCTCTTAACATCGGTGAGGTGTTCAGCGACCCGCTCACCTGGATAGGTGTGGTTGTATCGTTTGCCGGCCTGATCGTGGCTTACGTTCTCTACACGCGCTTCGAGCTGGCAACCATCCATGACTTTGTGGAGAATAACGCCGCTTTACGCTTCCTGCATCGCTTGACGCTGCGCAAGTTCTACATCGACGATCTGTATGACCTGCTCATTCGCTACGTGGTATTTGGCATCTCGCATATCGAGGCGGCTTTTGATACATACGTGGTCGATGGCATCGTCAATGGCGTGGCCCAGGCAGTCACTGGAGTGGGACGCGGTATGCGCCATGTGGAGACCGGCAAGGTGCAAACGTACATGGTTGGTTTCTTTGGCGGCGTCGCCATACTGGCAATCGTGGTCTTCGCGCTGGTCATGTTTGTGAAGTAACACACGCTGTAGGGACGCGATTTATCGCGTCCTCCTGTCGCGTCCGTATACATCTAGCGGACGCGATAAATCGCGTCCCTACAGCGATGAGGATTAGTAGTTATGATATTTACGAATGATTTGACATGGATATTGTTCCTGCCGGCGATTGGGGCGCTGGCAGTAATGGCAACACCCGCGAGGGTGGCGCGCTGGGTGGCGCTGGCTTTTGCAGCTGTCGTTTTTGTGCTCTCGATGGCGATATTTTTTCGCGTGGCAAGCAATGGCTATAATTTCGGGGATTTGAATAATCCGGCGGACTCCATCCGCACAGGCTGGATCAGCTTCAAGTCTGGCAATGTGCAATTCAATATAGATTATTTCCTGGGCGTGGATGGTCTGAGCCTGCCAATGGTCATTCTTAACGCGCTGCTCACTTTGCTGGCCGTGATTAGTGGCTGGGAGAAGATGCGCGTGAAAGAATACCTGGCCCTGCTGCTGATGCTGGAAACGGGCGTGATGGGCGTCTTTATGTCGCTCGACCTGCTATTGTTCTTCCTCTTCTGGGAAGTCGAGCTGGCCCCCATGTTCCTGCTTATCGGCATCTGGGGCTACGATACGCTAAAGCATGGGATGCCGGGACGCATCTACTCGGCCTGGAAATTCCTGCTATACACTTTTTTCGGCAGTATTTTCATGCTGGCCGGTATCCTGCTGTTGTACTTCAAGCTGGGCGGCAACACGGCCAATATGCAGTACTTTTCCACGCATTTTCTCAGCGGCATCAGTCCGATCTTCGGCTGGAGCTGGCAACTGCTGACCTTCCTGCTGATCTTCCTGGCTTTTGCCATCAAGATACCTATGTTCCCATTCCATACCTGGCTGCCCGATGCGCACACAGACGCGCCGACGGAGGTCAGCGTGATCCTGGCGGGCGTGCTGCTCAAGATGGGTGCGTATGGCCTGATACGCATCTGTTTCACGCTGCTGCCGGAGGGCATCCGCGAGTTCGCGCCCTGGCTGGCGGTACTGGCTGCTGTCAACATACTTTACGGGGCGGGTATCTGCCTGGTGCAGAAGGATATGAAGAAGCTGATCGCCTATTCGAGCGTCAGTCACATGGGCATTGTGCTGCTGGGCGTGTCGGCGGCGGCTGCCGGCTTTGGTGGTATGGCTTTCCGCCAGGCCGCTTTGACGGGCGCAACGGTGCAGATGTTCAGTCACGGTTTGATTACCGGACTGCTCTTCTTCTGCGTAGGCGTCATTTCCGATCACGCGCATACACGCGAAATTGCTGTCTTTGGTGGCATTGCAAAAAAGATGCCGCTGCTGGCAACGCTCTTCACCTTCGCGGGGCTGGCATCGCTCGGCCTGCCTGGACTGGCGGGATTCGTAGCGGAATACATCACGTTCACTTCCAGCTACGAGGTGTGGGCGGTGGTAACGATTGTCTCGGTCTTTACCATGATCCTGACGGCCAGTTACCTGTTGTGGATGCTCAAGCGCGTTTTTTATGGACCGTTTAACGCGCAATGGAGCCGGCTCCGCGACGCCAACTGGCGCGAGGCCTTACCGCTCGTCTCACTGGCGGTGGCGATCGTGTTTGTCGGCATCTTCCCGAATTTCCTGATCCGCTTGATTACACCTGCCCTGTCTAACATACTCCATATTGTTACGACGGTAGGGTTGCATTAAATAAAGGGGGCGACTGGTTCGGTCGCCTGGCGACGCAAGGAGCCTGGTATGTTTCATGTATCTGATCTATATTTGCTAGCGCCGGAAGCCAGTATGGCAATCCTGGCGCTGGCGGTGATGATGGTTGACCTCTTCGTCAAACGTCGCCTCGTCACCGTGACGGTCGGGCTGGTTGGTCTGATAGTGCCACTGGGATTCGCCATTGCCCAGGCGGTGACGCCCGGTTTCTTAGCCACGCCACATCGTGCCTTCTCCGGTGTGCTGGTGATCGATCCCTACGCGGTCTTTTTTGAAATTGTCTTCATACTGATCGTCGCCGTGATGCTGCTGGCCTCGTATAGCTACGTGGGAAAATACGTGAAGGCCGATGGTGAGTTCTATACGCTGATGCTCTTCTCTGCTACCGGCGCGATGTTCATGGCGAGTACCAACGAACTGATTACCATCTATATTTCGCTCGAACTGACCAGTATTCCCCTCTACATCATGGCAGGCTTGCTGCGCACGGGCGAGCGTTCGGCGGAAGCAGCCGTCAAATACGTCCTGCTGGGCGCCATGTCCTCCGCCATCCTGCTCTATGGTTTCGCGCTGCTCTACGGTTTGACGGGTACAACCGACCTGGCAGGCATCGCTCGCTCAGTGGGGACGGGCATACAGGATGGCAATGTGCTGATCCTGATCGCGGACGTGCTGATCCTGGCGGGCTTCGGTTTCAAAATCTCGGCGGTGCCGTTTCACATGTGGGCGCCCGATATTTATGAAGGGTCGCCCACACCGGCAACTGCTTTCTTCTCGGTCGCATCGAAGGCGGCAGGTTTTGCGGCCTTGATCCGCGTCTTCATGAGCGGCGGTCTGGGCCAGGTCAACCTGACCTCGCTGACCATTATCATCGCAATCATCGCAATCGCAACAATGACGCTGGGCAACCTGGTAGCCGCCGTGCAGACCAACGTCAAACGCCTGATGGCCTATTCCAGCATCGCGCAGGCGGGCTATATCCTGGTCGGTTTTCTTGCCAGCATAGCAGGGAAACATCCCGACGGCAACTCGGCGGTGCTGTTCTTCATCCTGGTCTACGTCATTACTAACCTGGGAGCGTTCTCCGGCATTATCGCGCTGGCAAACGCCACCGGCGGCGAGAGGATCGAGGACTTCAAGGGGCTGGCGAAACGCGCCCCGCTCTTGAGCGCGGGAACGGCGCTGTGTATGCTCTCGCTGGCAGGTATCCCACCCATGGCAGGCTTTGTGAGCAAGGTCTTCATCTTCACGGCTGCCTGGGGCGAAGGCCTGTCCTGGCTGGTGGTGATCGCCCTGTTGAACACGGCAGTATCGCTGGTCTACTACGGGCGCATCGTCAAAGCTATGTACTTCGACGCGCCGCTCAAAGAAGATCACCTGACCACGCCCATCGGACTCAGTTCATCCATTGCCCTGACAACCGCCGCCCTGGTAGTGATTACGTTCGCCGCCTCGCTGGTGCTGGAATTGACAGGGCCAGCAGCGAATCTGCTGGCATTTCTGGTGAAGTGATCTGGTTCTTTTCAGAGAAGTCCTCAAGGTGACTTGAGTTGGGTTCGATAGGCAACTTCGCGCGAGAGATTCTGAGCGCAGCGAAGAATCTCTCGTCACTTCTGAGGAATCACCATTTGGTATTAGATAAGTTGGTTAGGGTCAATACCCATCGAACGCAATTTTTCGCTATACATCTGTATTCGCCTTCTATTAGATATTGTTCTTTCTACCAATTCTTCCAATTCGTCTGTTTGCTGCACCACTGCATCTGTTTTTCTTCTTAATTCATCCGTTTGCTTTCTCAGTTCATCAGCCTGTCGTGCCATCTCCTCAGCGCCTGTGAGTCTCATCTGATTATGGTTATCATATAAACGCAAATCGTATCCGTCAGGCACCAGCCTGCTTTCCAAGTATTGACTCCACAGCGACCCATCAGGAGCAGGCGACATCTCCCTCAATATTCGTTTGTCCGAGTCAAGTTGCCAACCAAACAAACGCCGGTTGCCGCTTTCTGGCAGTAGCGGTTCATATGGATCATAAGCAAAATATTCTTGCACACCCATATGTGCATAGCGTACTGGCTTCTCTTCGAGGTCTACTCTCCAGGTTTCATCCGAGGCCACCTCAATAATCACATGAGGAGCAGGCCCACTCTTCCCTATGCGGTAACTTCGTGTAAATTTCTGATAAGCAATCCCTTTGATGATCGCCAGGTCAGGTTCCTCTGGATACTCAAGCGGGTCGGATGTCTGATAAAAGTTGAGGTTTCTGTACATAGCGCAGGTCTGCCCTTGAAAGAGCCAATCCAGGACATTCCACAGATCATGTAACAGCGAGGAGTGTGCGGCAGGTTGCCCCATACGATCTTTTTCGGTGGCGTGGGAATCGTAGTAGTACATTACCTCGTCTTCAATGTGCCGGGCCATTTCCTGTGTCCTTTCGCTTTACCTGATGCAGTCCAGCTCGCCGATTCAAGGTCTGTCCAACCCCACATGTTTCTTCTAGTGCAAGTGTACAGGCCGGTGCAGGATATGTCAATATTTTCATCAAACGAGCGGGGTGCCAGGGCAGGGGCAAGCCCAGCCCGTACCCTATTACGCAGCAGGTTGCTTGTTTCCGTATAGGGTACGGGCTGGGCTTGCCCCTGCCCTGGTCATGCGCGCAAAACTCACTTGATCCAGATGGGCATCTCATCATGATCGATGCCGAAATGGTGCGCCACTTCGTGCAAGACGGTATGCAACACCTGATCGCGAATGCGGTCGGGGTCGCCGTGACAATAGCGTTCGATGGTGCGCTGGAAAATGGTGATGGTCTCCGGGTGCGTGCTATGGAGGCGACCATAGGCGGTGAGTGGCACTCCTTCGTAGAGACCCAGCAGAGTATAGCCCTCCCTGGTGCCAACTATTTGCAAGAGTTCTTGGTCCGGTTCGTATTTGACTTGCACAAACACGTTATCCATACGCTCGTGAAACTCTTCAGGAATAGCGGCAAGCGCCTCCTGGACGAGTACTTCAAAGGGAGTCAGAGAGGGCTGCGCGTTGCCGACTTCCTCGATGGCATCTTCCCTGTCTTCGGAATACTCTTCGTAGTGTTCTCTGGAGGAGAGCGGTTTTTTATATGTAGCAGCGCTGCCTCGTATAAGCAGGAAGATACCAATAGCCGCGAAAAAAACGATGCCCAGTTGCAGGATAGTACTGTTGAGGGATACCAGGTTATTAAGATACACGCTCAAAAAAAGTAAGGCTACAAGAAAGCACATGGCGGCGAAGAAAAAGCGGGAACGCTGCTCATTCGAGCGGAGAGTCTCTTCATCGAACTCCGGCTCGCCAGTGTAATGATAGTCTTCGTCTGAAGAGCCAGCTTGCTCTTGCAGATTATCGTAGTCGTGTTGAGACATCGCTTTCCTCATTATCTATCGATCTATGGCAGTATAGCATAGATTACGAAGACGCTCACATCCCTTCCAGGATCATCGCAGTCCTGGCTTTCACCGGGAGGTTTTTTGAAAAAGTGCCTGGATTCTGATGATCTTTGACGACCGAACGGGGAAATCGCCCGCGTAGGGACGCGGGTGGATGTGGAGAGCAAGGGTGGACCCTTGTGGGCGTCCTCGTCCCTCCTGGGAGCCTTCCACAACGTGAGCAGGAACGAGTCCTTCACAGGGCGAGCAGGACGCCCACAAGGGTCCCCACCCATCCCCTCATCCACCCGCGTCCCTACGCACAGGCGCGTCCCGCGCCTTCTTCCATTCGGGTGTCAATCAGCATCAGGACGAAGGTACGCATTCCCCGCTTCGGTCGTCACAATTCATTAGGGGAGGGGACGCTTGCGTCGCCCGCTTAGCCCTCAACACAAACGAATCCTGCCGCAGGATACGATGGGTGACGGAAGTTCGCGTCGGGAACGAAGCGGACGACGCAAGCGTCCCCTCTCCGCTCAACCCTACCCCCGCCCCTACGGAACGGAACGGCCTACCATATGGCTCTGGGGCCTCGACGAGAAAAACACATCCATTGGATTTGTCTCACAGGAATTTCAGAACGTCCAGACTTTTGCGTTGGTGAAGGTTGCCGAGGTTGGATTAGTGCTATCGTATACAGCGACCCCAACTACTCCCTGGCTAAGCGTGGTATCTGTAACGCTATCAATTTTCTGACGATTCATATAGAGATCAATCTGAGAACCATTTGCCACTACTCCAAGTACATTTGCTTGATCTGCTGTAGTATTTATTGCTGAGTTAGTACCTGATTTCAAAGTAATACTACTGTTTTGATTATGGATATCGAGAACATAGTTCCCTTGATTATCAATCCCGAAAAAATAAAACGTATGATTCGTATCATCCACACGAAAAATAGTTCCGGCCCGGTCGCCCTGAACAAGTGTCACCTGCACTTCATAAGCAAAATTGCTGAAGTTTGTTGCGCCAAGCAGGACAATAGTGAGATTGACCTTGCTGTGATAAAAGAACATGGTAAGCTCCTATGCTGAAACCACAAGAACCGCCAGAATCATTCTCTTCACCCCAAAAATAGCCCAGACTATTATCAGTCAAAGGATCATTCAGTGCCAACGTTCCAGTACCAGGCGAATAGGGATTCGCTATTCCAGCATCGAGCAGGCTGATTTTATGAATGAAGTTGAAATATTTGAAATAGAACACGCCAGAACTCACCAGCACAATCAGCAAAACAAGGCCGATAATCAGCGCAACTCTGCCGCGAGGCAATTTCAAATGGCGCAATCGCGCGCCGATTTTGCTAGATTCAGTAATGTTTGGAGATGATATTTGTTTTTTCGGGCGACCGGGATCAGACAATACAGTCTCATTTTCATTGCCGCTATGTTCCGCCTGTACAG
>DAHVFL010000226.1 GCA_027316975.1 Chloroflexota bacterium
ACGCGATAAATCGCGTCCCTACAGGCTGGAAGGCCGCTGGTTCCGGTCAGGGGTGGAAACGGCCCGTGTGCGGACGCGATAAATCGCGTCCCTACAGGCTGAAAGGCCGCTGGTTCCGGTCAGGGGTTGTTAATAAAAAACACCTGGACTATCTGCTCGTGGTTGAGCGTGAAGTCCGGGTGTTTTCTTTTGTCACCGGTGATTCAGATAGAGAAGCCGGAAGGCGACCGCAAGGGTCCCCGCTCATCCGCCCCTCGTCCCGCGCCTCTACTATGACGACGTGTTTATCATGTCCGCAACGATTTGGGTTGCGCAAACGATACTATAGTATAAGGTTTATTCGGGTGGAGCTTGTCCCCGCCCAACCGGTATCGTGTAACCAGGGAACGTATCATCTCCAAACAGTACCATATGCGTATCTAAACAAGCGGCAAAACGTGTTATAATTAGGGTCGAAGTGTATTCGCGCAATACCAGGCGGAGAGAGGAATTATTAAAGAATGGCTATGTTTGAAAGTTTATCGAAGCGACTTGAGGGTGTATTTACCAACCTGAGTGGGAAGGGCAAGCTGACCGGGGCAGATGTCGATGAGGCGATGCGCGAAGTGCGGTTGGCGTTACTGGAAGCCGATGTCAGCCTGAAGCTGGTGCGGCAATTCGTCGAGCGAGTGAAGACGAAGGCTATTGGCGCGGAAGTGCTGGGCAGCTTCTCTCCGGCGCAGCAGGTTTTGCAAATCGTCAATGAAGAGCTGGTCGAGATGCTGGGCGGCAGCGAGGGCAAGAATAAGCTTGACCTGGGTGGTCAGCCGCCGAACGTGATTATGCTGGTCGGCCTGCAAGGTTCGGGCAAAACGACGACCGCCGCCAAGCTTGCCAATTACTTGCGCAAGCAGCAGAATCAACGTCCCGTGCTGGTCGCGGCGGACATGTATCGCCCGGCAGCCGTCCACCAGTTGCAGACGCTGGGCAAGCAGCTTTCCATACCTGTCTATAGCGAACCTGCCGGGGCGGACCCGGTTGACATCTGCGTTCATTCCATCGCCTATGCCCGCGAGCAGGCGGCGACGGTGGTGATTCTTGATACGGCGGGTCGCCTGAACATTGACGAACGCATGATGCAGGAGGTTATGACCATTCGCCAGCGCGTGCAGCCGCGCGAGGTGCTGCTGGTGGCCGATGCTATGACCGGTCAGGAGGCTGTGCGCGTCGCGGACGACTTCAACAAGGCCGTTTCGCTGACGGGTATGATCCTTACCAAGATGGATGGCGATGCGCGAGGCGGCGCGGCCCTCTCCATCCGCTCGGTGACGGGCGTGCCGATCAAATTCATGGGCGTGGGCGAAAAAACGGATGCACTGGAGCCGTTTTACCCGGATCGTTTGGCCTCGCGTATACTGGGAATGGGAGATGTGCTTTCGCTCATCGAACGCGCCCAGGAGACCATTGACCAGGAAGAGGCCATGAAGGCCCAGGCCAAACTGCAACAGGGCAAATTTGACCTGGAAGACTTCCTCAACTCGATGCGCCAACTCAAGCGTATGGGGTCGTTGAGGTCGGTAATGGAGATGATTCCAGGTTTCAATAAACTGGCCGGGGATGCTGATATCGAGGAGGCGTTGGAAGGGGATCAACTAAAACATGTGGAAGCGATTATATTATCAATGACCGCGCAAGAAAGACACAATCCCGATATTATTAACGGCAGCCGAAGGAAGCGTATCGCGCGCGGCAGCGGCAGCACACCACAGGACGTGAACCAATTGCTCGATCAATTCAATGAGATGCGTACTATGGTGCGTCAGATGAGCAGCGGGAAAGGTCCCTGGGCGAAAATGGCCAAACAATTTGGGGGTGGCGCAGGAATGCCCGGTATGGGTATGCCGGGTTTGCCGGGAGCGGGAGCAGGAGGGGGGATGCCCTCTCTTCCGCGCCCTGCCGGGGGTGGCAAAAAGTCTGGCAAAGCGGCCCGCAAAGCGAAACGCAAACAGAAAGCCAGGAGTGGACGGAGGTAACCACAATGCACTACAAGCGCCCTGAGCGCCTGGGACAGGTCATGCTGGTTGGCCTGTTGCTGGGTCTTGTTCTCGCGATAAGCGGCTGTGGAGGAAGCCAGCAATCACAGCAGCAGGCGAGTCAGAGCAAGTCACAGTTTGATTCTGCGCTGAAACACGCCAGAGATATCGGCGTGCCCGCATCTTCTCTTCAACCGGTGATACAACAAGAGCAGAAATTAAGTAGCACAAGCGCGCCATCTAGCCTGTTCGATGATGCGTCTGCCACTACTTATTATCTGGGTCAGGCGAAAAATTATAAGCAGTTATTGACACAGTTGCAGGACATCATAAACACCGCGACTGGAGATGCCGCCACAAAAGCGCAATTAAATATGCAGAGTTTTCAGCAGGCGCTTGTCAAATCGCAGAGCCTGAAAACTAACAATATCTCAGTCTTCGCACGGGAATTTGCCAACGACCAGAATCTCATGTCGTCGGCACAAACTCCAAAACAATATTATGCCATCAGCAACGATGCCAGCAATGCCGCCAGCGCGCTTACCTTGTTGAGTGCGAGCTATGCGCAGCTGATTACATTCAACAATACCATTAAGCAAATGCAGACGGCGCGCATCGATACAGGCATGATGCGCTCACAGTACCAGGATGATCTGAGCACGCTCAGTACGATCACGAAGACGGTGGATTTCAGCAATCTCAATTCGTTGATTAATGCGCAGTATCAGATGGCGGTAGTCAACTCCATTCAAGCGCTGCCCTTTGTGGGCAATGCCAGACTGGGCCAGTTCAATTCCCAGATCGCCCTGCTCAAAACCTATGGCATGGATGCCTCGTCGTACCAGCAGTTGTACAATGCCGACGCGCAGCAAATGCGTAACGCGAAGAGCATTCGTGACTTCCTGGCGGTCTCCGGCAAAATCGATGCCGATATGGCAACCATGCAGAACGAGCTGACGCAAGGCGCGGCCACGTTCCTCATAGGCGAACTGGATCGCCAGGCAAATGCCTGGGGCAACGCGCACCCCTACTATAATAAGTTCGATGGGAAAAACTATATCCTGGACTCAGGGTATACCTTGAACGGCATCGGCTGGTGGTTCCAGCAGCAAGTAAGCTGGGCATCTCAGCCCAGCGACTACCAGGCCATAGTCCAACGGGAGAAGGATGAGTTATTCAACCTTCGTATGCTGGAGCAAGATTATTACGATAAGACGCCCTACAACCAGGTACATGCGACTGACCGGCAAGTGATGCAGTATTACCCTACCCTCCAGCGTGGCAAAGTGCTGATGGTTTCGATGGTTGAACAGGCGATGCGTTTCTACCAGGATGGGAAGCTTGTCCGCTCGTTCTTCGTCACTATGGGACGTGTGGAACGGCCCTCGCTGCCCGGTTACTGGCCAGTGCTGGATCGTAAATCGCCGACGCAGTTCAAATCGTCCGATCCCCCAGGCTCACCGTACTGGTATCCGCCAACGCCGATCAAGTATGCTATTCTCTATCACTCGAACGGCTACTTTATCCACGATGGGTGGTGGCGCGTCAACTTCGGCCCCGGCACGCAGTTCCCGCATTACGATGCTGGCGGCAACCAGGCGTTCGCCGGCAACGGCAGTCACGGCTGCATCAACTTGCAGAAAGATGAGGCCGCCTGGGTCTACAACAACACCGACTTCAACACCCAGATCATAGTGTACTAAACGTCGTGTAATATGTTGAAGCGACGCTCAGGGCCGGACATGTCCGGCCCTGAGCGTCGCTTCAACATATTACACGACTGGCTGCGCTAGTCAGCTTCCGCGCTTTCTTCTCCAGGCTCTTCGCCCTCGACATCCACTATTTCCCCACCGTCTTCGCTTTGTTCGCCGTTCTCTCCGTTGCCCTCAACTTCTTCCAGCTTTTTGCCGTTGGTGGTGGCTACGGCCACTACTTTGTCGCCTTCGCCGAGGTTCATGAGGCGCACGCCCTGTGTGGCGCGTCCAGCAACGTGGATAGCGCTGACATCCGTGCGAATGACCACGCCGGCAGCTGAGATAATCATCAGGTCGTTATCTTTACCGGTAATCACGCGGGCGGTGGCGACCGCGCCGGTTTTGTCCGTCACTTTCGAGGTAATCACGCCGCCGCCTCCGCGGGTGTGGGTGGGATAGTCTTTGATGGGCGTGCGTTTGCCATAGCCGTTTTCGGTGACGACGAGCAACTGACTGCCCAGAGGCGTGAGGTTGAGCGAAACCATGATGTCGCCATCGGAGAGGCGAATGCCGCGCACACCGCCGCTCATACGCGAAGCGGAACGCAGTTCTGCCACGGTGAAGCGAATGGCTTTGCCATGCGCAGTGATCAACAGCACATCGTCACCTGCATGGGCCAGCTTCGCGCCGATCAGCTCGTCGTCTTCCTCGAGGTTCATGGCGATGAGTCCAGAGCGGCGCACTACCTCAAACTCGCTCATTGCCGTCTTTTTGACCTCGCCCTTCTTCGTGGCAACGATCATAAAGTCACGACTGACGCCTTTGGGAACGCAAACGATGGCTGTGACGCGCTCGCGCTGCTCGATGGAGATCAGGTTGATGATGTGTTCGCCCTTGGCTGTGCGCCCCGTATCGGGCAGCTCGTACACGCGCAGTTGGAAGACGCGCCCCCGGTCTGTGAAGAAGAGCAGGCTATCGTGGCTGTGTGCCACCAGCAGGTGACGCACGGTGTCGTCCTCGCGTGTGGTCATGCCGTTGATGCCACGTCCGCCTCGCCGCTGCGCCCGGTAGGTGTTGGATGGCAGGCGCTTGATGTAGCCTTTCTCCGTCAGCGTCACAACGACTTCTTCGTTGCGGATCAAGTCTTCATCGAGGAAAACGCTCGCTTCTGTTTCTTCGATATCGCTGCGGCGCGCATCGCCAAATTTATCTTTCAACTCTTGTAGATCGGCCTTAATGAGTTTGCGAATCTCGTCGATGTCGGCCAGCAGCATAGTATAGTAGTCAATGTGCTGCAACACGTCTTTGAGTTCGTCTTCGATTTTCTGACGTTGCAAGGCGGCAAGGCTGGCGAGGCGCATATCCAGCACCGCTTTGGCCTGCTCCGGCGAGAAGCTGAATTTCTGCTGTAGCTCTTCGGCCAGGCCCGCCGTTTCGCGCTGCGATGCGCGGATGGTCGCGATCACCGAGTCCATATTATCGAGCGCGATTTTCAAGCCCTCTAAGATGTGCTTGCGCGCTTCGGCTTTTGCAAGTTCATAGCGCGTGCGGCGCGTAATCACGATCTCGCGATGATTAATGTGATGCTGCAAGAAAGCTTTGAGCGTCAAGATGCGCGGCTGTTGATCGACCAGCGCCAGCATGTTGGTGTTGAAGGCGCTCTGCATGGCGGTGTACTTGTACAGCGAGTTCAGCACGCTTTCGGGCGTGGCGTCGCGCTTGAGTTCGATGAGGATGCGCATACCCTGGCGGTCGGACTCGTCGCGTACTTCCGAGATGCCATCGATCTTCTTGTCGCGGGTGAGTTCGGCGATCTTCTTCACCAGTTCCGCCTTGTTGACCTGGTAGGGAAGCTCGGTCACGATAACACTCATGCGCCCGCGCTCGCCCTCTTCGATGGCTGTACGGGCGCGCACGACGATGCGCCCACGCCCGTTGACATAGGTGTTGCGGATGCCCTCGCGACCCTGGATGGTGCCGCCAGTGGGGAAGTCTGGCCCTCGCACGATGCGCGCCAGGTCTTCGGTTGTGGCTTCTGGATTTTCGATCAGGTAGATGATGCCGTTACACACCTCGTTCAGATTATGCGGCGGAATATTGGTTGCCATACCAACGGCGATACCTGTCGAGCCATTTAAGAGCAGGTTGGGCAAGCGCGCTGGCATCACCGTCGGTTCAAAGGCCTGGTTATCGTAGTTGGGCGCAAAATCAACGGTATCCTTCTCAATATCGCGCAACAGTTCGTCGGCGATGGTTGCCAGTTTGGCTTCAGTATTATGATTCACAAAACCGTTCGCCACGAACGAGTGACACGCACTATCCACCCGCACAGAGTAGACCGGCTGCTCACCCGCACCTTCGATGCTTTCGACCCGCTCAAAGAGATAATGCTGGCGGGCCAGATTCTCGATTTCGGCAACAGCCACTGCTGGCAGCACCTGAGTGAGACGGGGCAGCGGTGCGGTCAGACGGTCCGAACGATCAAAGTTGTGCTTTGACAGCCACTCACGCTGGCCGCACGTGGCATGTGTTCGGACATACTCTGCCAGATAGGGTACAAAATCAGTGCGTGACAGAGCTTTGCCGGTGTGCAGATTAAGGATTGCAGCAAGCGCCTTGCTCTTCACCTCTGAGGTGAAACCGATCTCGTTAGCGAACAGGGCGAGGTTATCGTAGCCAGAAATCAGGAGGCGATACATGTGCCGGGTTCTATCCTCTCTCAATGACGCTACAATTCCAAAACGCAGCAAAAGCGTCTGAACCTGGCGCAACATGAGATGGTTACTGGCCGTCAAATTCAGCCGCAACAGGCTGCGACCGGATTTTTCGACCGCTCCATCACCTTCAAACAGCCCGCGCAAGAAAGCGGCGGCCACATGGCGAGGTGAGCGCAAGATTATCTCCGGTATCTGCCGCTGCGCCGAGCGTCCTGACAATCCCAGAGCCCGGATGAACGCCATGACGTGTTGACTTACTACCTGAATTTGTAGAAACGGTTTCTTGCCATAGCTGACAGGTTCCCTCTCAAAGATATGCAAGCGGCACGTTGGGAAGGCGCGCTGCCACGCCTGGATGAAGTGTTCTGCAAAGTCACCGGGGGTATTGGTAAATTCGATGACCTGATCGCGGAACGTCCCTTCAGCTAGCACTGCGCCCAGAAGGAAGCCCATATCTTCGTTCAGGGTCTCCGGAAGTGTATGCTGCTTCACACGAGATTTTTGGACAACGGTGGGGTAAAATGGATGCAGGTCAACAGGCTGCTCCGGCCACAAGATGGCGCTTCGATCCATGACGACATAATCGCCGATGGCTAATTGGGCAATGGTCTTCCACGTGAGCGTGACGCGCCCATCAGAATCGTGAGGCACCGCAACCAGCAGGGGATGGTTTGCCGTACCTGTGACTTCGTATCCTCGCCGGGTCACTACGCGCCATGTGGGGAACGCGCCGCAATCCCACCACTTACTGGCCGTGCTGGTTCTCCCATCTTTTGACAGGACACGCACAGAAACATCTTCGACGCCCGGTTGTGAGATCTGGTTGATCGGCACCAGCCCTTTTTCGGTAACGACGAGTGTGTCTCCCGTTACACAATAGCGCATGGCCGCTGGTGGGTCGTCGTCCTGCGATCCGAAATTTCCCTGCCCCAGCACGAGAGGGTAGCGCATTGACCAGGGCTGCGCCATAC